>CAZFXW010000059.1:0-7981 GCA_964523385.1 uncultured Peptoniphilaceae bacterium
ACCTATCTGTGTCGGACCGGCGACTAGAGTTGCCGAATACGTCCTTGAGATGGATAAGGTCTATGAGGGCTCAATATGCTTAGGGTCTAAAACAACAACCCAAGATAGTGAAGGAGATGTCCTAGAAGAGTCAGATTATATGCCTAGTAAAGCAGAAGTTGAAGTTGGTGCTAAAAAGTTTATCGGCCCCATTGAGCAAATTCCACCTATGTATTCAGCAGTTAGGCACAAGGGCAAGCGACTCTACCAGCTGGCCAGAGAAGGAAAGGTCGTTGAAAGAAAGCCTAGGCAAGTATATATTAGAGAGTTAATTATTAAAAATTACAGTTATCCCAATCTAGGATTTGAGTGCACTTGCTCTAAGGGTACGTATATGAGGACCTTGGCCAATGACCTAGGTGAAGAGTTAGGTTCTTTTGGTCATTTAGGCTGGCTTAATAGGACTCAGACTGGACCGATAGAGCTTAGCCAGGCCTTCACCTTAGATGAAATAGAGGCTATGGCTAATAAAGGAAATTATTCTTTTATAGCTGAGCCTGATAAAATCTTAATAGATTTTCCCGAGATTACCCTCAATCCAATGGAGTTTGATAGGCTTATTAACGGCATGAGGATTCCAGTTGACCTAGAGGTCTCGGATAGGGTTTACCGAGTATATTGTAAGGGTGAATTTATTGGTATGGCAAGGATAATAGACCAGGGTGGCAGTAAGTTGGCCATCTCTAAGATGTTGTATCAGAGGTAGCTATGGAGATTATTTATTTAGATAAAGAAACTTATAGGGGAAGGGAAACAGTAATTGGTCTAGGAAATTTTGATGGTATCCATAAGGGCCATAGGTCTTTAATAGAGAGGGCTAGGGAGTTAGGCCAAGCCTTGAGTACTAAGTCTGCCCTTCTACTTTTTACTGACCATACTGGGACTATTCTCTCTGGAGATGACCGAGGATATTTAACGTCAATCGATGATAAATTAGAGCTGGTTCGTTGCCTTGGTGTCGAAGTGGTATTTATACTTGAGTTTTCCAAGGAGGTTAGCCAACTAGAGCCTAAGGATTTTATTGATAACATTATCAAGAGTTCTTGTAAATCAGCAGCTATAGTGGTTGGCAGGGATTACAGGTATGGCCATAGGGCTAGGGGTGATGTTGATAGGCTTCAGTCTTATGCTAACCAATTCAAATTAAGTCTTTCAGTTATAGACGACTTTTTAATAGATGACAAAATCGTTAGTTCTACTGAGATAAAGGAGCTAATAAGGGAAGGTAAGGTAGAGAAGGCAAGTTATCTACTTGCAAGGCCTTATTCTGTCAAGGGTCGGGTTATAGCTGGTGAGGGTAGGGGAAGAACCTTAGGCTTTCCGACAGCTAATCTAGTATTGGACTACGATTATATTATTCCTAAAGAAGGTGTTTATGGCTGTAAGGTTAGGATTGGTGGAGAGGAATACTATGCTTTAACGTCAATTGGTACTAACCCTACCTTTGGAGGAATGGAAGGAAAGATTGAGACATATATATTAGACTTCGATAGGGATATCTACGGAGAATGTCTTGAGTTGCTATTTATTGAAAAGCTTAGGGATAATATTAGGTTCTCGTCTAAGGAAGCTTTAATAGATCAGATGGCCGAAGACAGGGACTATATTAAGGGTTCAGTTGAAGATGAAAACTCTGTATATTGGCTAGATATTAAGGGTTGAAAACTCTTTACAAATAGAGTTTTTTTTGGTAAGATAAGTGGGATAATACGTCAGCTTCTGTTTCTGGAATAAACCGTTACGCGGCTGAACGTGAATAGGAGGATATTATGTTAGATAAGATGACAAAAGAAGAAATTATTAAAGAGTATCAGAGGGAAGAGGGAGACACTGGATCACCAGAAGTTCAAATAGCCCTACTTACTCACAGAATTAATTATTTGACTTCACACTTTAAGAAGCACAAAAAAGACCACCACTCTAGAAGGGGAATGTTTAAATTAATAGGTCAAAGAAGGGGCCTGCTCAATTATCTAGAGAAAACTGATTTAGAGAGATATAGGTCTTTAATCGATAGATTAAAACTTAGGAGATAAAAAAGAGCGGCTATCCGCTCTTTTTCTTTTAATTAGGAAGGAGTATATATGAGTAGAGAATTTACCTATAATTTGGCTGGCAAAGAGCTGGTTATTGAGACAGGTTTGATGGCTGAGCAAGCTAATGGTGCCTGCTTAGTTAAGATGGGCGATACTGTAATCTTGGTAACTGCCACCGCTTCAGATGAACCTAGAGAGGGAATTGACTTTTTCCCACTTACTTGCGATTTCGAGGAGAAGTTATATGCAGTCGGGAAGATTCCAGGAGGATTTATAAAGCGAGAGGGAAGACCAAGTGAAAAGGGAGTATTAGCAGCTAGGCTAATCGACAGACCTCTTAGACCCTTATTCCCTGAGTCATACAGAAATGACGTTCAAATAATTGTAACCCCACTTTCTGTAGACTTAGATGATCCTATTGAAGTTCTTTCAATGATTGGTTCGTCTGTTGCTCTTTCGATTTCTAACATCCCTTTCCAGGGCCCAACAGCAGCGGTTAATGTTGGTTTAATCGATGGAGAATTTAAAATTAATTTAGGTTTAGCTGAAAGAGATAACTCTAGCTTAGATTTAACCGTAGCTGGTACAAAGGATGCAATTATGATGGTTGAGGCTAGCTCTAACATCTTGCCAGAAGAAACTATTCTTGAAGCGATTTTAAGAGGACATGAGGAAATTACCGAGATTTGCAGGTTTATTGATTCTATTGTCGAAGAAATTGGCCAGGAAAAATCTGAAGTAATTGAACCGGTGAAAAATGAAGAGCTTATTAAAGCTGTTAGTGATTTTGTTAAAGAAGAGGTTGTGGCAGCTGCTAGGCAAACTGACAGAAAAGACAGAGGGGATGCTCTTAAGTCAATTTTAGAAAAGTCTTTGGAAAAGTTTGGTGAAGATTACCCTGATGAAGATAAGGCAATCAAGGGAGTTATTGATGATATTGAGAAAGATGAGATTAGAAGGAGAATCACTAAAGACTCGATAAGACCTGATGGTAGGACCCCTAAAGAGATTAGGGATATTAGCTGCCAGGTAGGTTTACTTCCAAGGGCGCACGGTAGTGGACTATTTACTAGGGGTCAAACCCAAGTTTTATCTGTAACTACTTTGGGTGCTCCGTCAGAAGTTCAACATTTAGATGGATTTACAGAAGAAGAAAAAAGATTCATGCACCATTATAATTTCCCGCCTTATTCAGTTGGTGAAACTAGGCCACTTAGAAGTCCAGGTAGGAGAGAAATAGGTCATGGAGCTTTAGCTGAAAAAGCATTAACTCCGGTATTACCTAGCGAAGATGAATTCCCTTACACAATTAGGGTTGTATCAGAAGTACTGTCGTCTAACGGATCTAGCTCTCAAGGAGCAGTGTGTGGCACTACTTTGTCTTTAATGGATGCAGGTGTACCTATAAAAGATATGGTGGCAGGTATTGCCATGGGCTTAGTTGAGGACACTGAATCAGAATCAATTTCAATTCTTTCAGATATACAGGGGCTTGAAGACTTTTTAGGAGACATGGACTTAAAGGTCGCTGGAACTGAAGATGGTATTACTGTTATCCAGATGGATATCAAAGTTGATGGTATTAGTAAAGAGTTACTGTCAGAAGCCTTAGAATCAGCTAGGCAGGGCAGACTTCATATTCTAGAAGAGATGAGAAAGTCTATGACTGAGCCAAGGGAAAAGTTATCTGACTTTGCACCGAGAATCTTTAGCATTCAGGTCAAACCTGACAAGATTAGAGATATAATTGGACCAGGTGGAAAGATTATCAACGAGATTATAGATGAAACCGGTGTTAAAATTGATACCCATGACGACGGTAGGGTTGTAGTTACTGCAGAAAACGGTCCTTCAGGCGAAAAGGCTATTGAGATGATAGAGGATATCGTCAAGGAAGTTGAAGTTGGTGAAAGTTATATGAGTACAGTTAAGAAGATTATGAACTTTGGGGCCTTTGTCGAGGTATTACCTGGCAAGGAGGGTTTGGTTCATATTTCAGAGATAGCCCATGAAAGAATAGATAAGGTAGAAGACGTCCTTAGTGAGGGCGATAAGGTTATGGTCAAAGTCATTGAAATTGACGGTAGAGACAGAATTAACTTATCAAGAAAAGCCCTATTGCCTAGAAATAAGGATTAGTATGATTAGGATTAAAATTGTAAATAAATCTGACAATCCCTTGCCCAGCTACCATACCTCTGGGTCTGCGGGCATGGATTTAAGAGCCTACACAGAGGAGCCAATAAGGATTGAACCCTTAGAGAGGCTCCTAATTCCTACCGGAATATACATTAGCTTGCCAGCAGGTTATGAAGCCCAGATTAGGGCTAGATCAGGTATGTCACTTAAACATGGGATAACAACAGCCAATGGTATTGGAACTATCGATTCTGACTACAGGGGCGAAATAAAGGTAATACTGGTTAATTTATCAAATGAAGCTTACACTATTGAGTCTGGAGATAGGATAGCTCAGATGGTTATAGCAAGGTATGAAAGATCTGACTTTGAAGAAGTAGAGGATTTAGATGAAACTGATAGGTCTAGTGGCGGCTTTGGCCACACTGGATATTAAGGAGAAATATGTCTAAAAAGTCCAATAGATTCAAGGATTTTATGGAAGGAATTAGAAAGAATAAGAATATAATATTGGGAGTTTTATCATTTATCTTGGTTATGGATTTTATAGCCATAGTTACGGGAAAAATGGGAGTGGTTGGCCATTTTTTTGCCCTAAAGACTACCCAGTTACTAGGCATTGGAGCCTACTACCTGTTGCCAATTATGGCGACCCATCTTGTATTGCATATCGTTGGTTTGTCACAAAGAGTTAGAAGGCTAATTATCTTTTTAGCCTATCTAACTCTTTTAATTCCTATGATTATAGTAGATATAAACTTAAATACTGCTAGCAATTTCTCCAATCGTATCTATAATAGTTTGCTATTAGCCGAACTTACCACTGGCGGAGGTTTAATAGGAGGTAGCTTAGGCTATCTGCTTCAGACTTATATAGGAAAATTAGGAACTTATATTTTATCTGCTTTAATCTTATTAGCAACCATACTTAGTTTTTTAGGCCTTAGCTTTGGCGATTTTATCAAGGAAATTTTTTACTTTATTTATCAAATTATTCTTAAGTTGAAAAAACAATTTATCAGTGGAAAAGAAAAGAAGACGCTTAAGCATAAAGCAAAAAAAGAAGAAGCTGTAGAAAAGGAAGTTTTTTCTGGATTTGTCGTGCAAGATCCTGTGAAGAAAAGTGAAGAGAAACTTGAAAGCTCTAGTAGATTCAAGGTGTCTAATTATGCCGATGAGCAGGCTGAAGAAAAGCAACTTTCTGTTGAAGATTTTAATATGGAGATAAAAACTGGAGATTCTTATAAGTACCCTCCCATTTCTCTCCTAAAGGACAGTGCTCCTAGTAACCATAAGGACTACCAAGAGGAGATAGAGAGAAATGTTGAAATAATCGAATCTACCCTTGACTCTTTTAATATTACAGCTAAAGTGCTTCAGGTAAACAGAGGTCCTTCGGTGACTTCCTATGAGTTACAGCCAGGTAAAGGCGTTAAGGTTTCAAGTATTGTTTCATTGGCAGATAACTTAGCCTTATCCCTTGCTAGCTCTGGCATTAGAATTGAGGCACCTATACCAGGAAAGTCCGTAGTAGGTATAGAGGTTCCCAATGAGGAGATGGAAGTTGTAGCTGTTAAGGATATACTAGTTTCAAAGGAATACAGTAAGATTGAGAGCAAAATGCCATTGGCCCTTGGAAAGGATGTCTACGGCAAACCAGTGGTATCTGAGATGGATAAAATGCCTCATCTGTTGATTGCTGGAGCTACAGGCTCTGGCAAGTCTGTATGTATCAATACTATTATTACTAGTATTCTCTACAAGTCTTCCCCAGAAGATGTAAAATTTATATTAATAGATCCTAAAAAGGTTGAATTAAATGAGTATAATGGTATTCCTCATCTAATTTTACCTGTGGTGACGGACCCTAAGAAAGCTTCAGCTGCTTTAAGTTGGGTTGTTAGTGAAATGGATAGAAGGTATGAACTATTTGCTCGGAAAAAAGTTAGGGATATAGGATCCTATAAGAAAAATATTACCGGTGAGGGTGAGGAAAACCTACCCTATATTTTGGTGATTATAGATGAGTTGTCGGACTTAATGATGGTAGCACCTGGTGAGGTTGAAGATCACATATGTAGAATTGCTCAAATGGCTAGAGCTTGTGGCATTCACTTAATTGTGGCTACTCAGAGGCCTACCGTAGATGTTATAACTGGTACTATTAAGGCTAATATCCCATCTAGAATTGCCTTTGCGGTCTCATCCCAGGTAGATTCAAGAACTATATTGGACTCGGCTGGCGCTGAAAACCTTCTAGGCAGGGGGGATATGCTCTTTGCCGCATCTTCTAGTCGGACTCCTGAAAGAATACAAGGGGCTTTTATAAGCGAATCTGAGGTTCATCAAATGGTTTCTTATATTAAGGAAAATCAAAAGGCCCAGTATAATGAGGAAATTATTGAAGAAATTGAAACTCAAGTGACCAATATAAGTGGACTAGAGGACGAGGACGAATACTTATCTGAGGCTATAGATATGGTTATCGACGAAGGTCAAGCTTCGATTTCGATGCTCCAAAGAAGGCTTAGGATAGGTCATGCTAGGGCTGGGAGGATTGTAGACCAGATGGAGGCTTTAGGAGTTGTTGGCCCTAGTGAGGGTAGTAAGCCTAGGAGAGTGTTGGTGTCCAAGAATTTGCTAGGAGATGATTAGATGAATTTAGCTAACAAGATAACCTTTATTAGGGTTTTTATGATTCCCCTTTATATAGGACTTTATTCAGTTTTGCCAAAAGAGAGCCCATGGCCGTTAATGGTCTTTGCATTAGCATCGGCTACTGATGCTGTCGATGGATACATAGCAAGAAGTAGGAACTTGGTAACTGTATTTGGCCAGTTTTTAGACCCGCTTGCTGACAAGCTCCTAGTCCTATCGGCATTTATTTTATTTAATGGCCAGGGGCTAATCCCAAGTTGGACTCTAGCAGCTATAGTTGCTAGAGAGATTATTATAACTGGATTCAGGGTGATTGCCGCCTCAGAGTCTGTAAATATTGCAGCTTCTAGTTTGGGGAAAATAAAAACTATTACTCAGATGTTGGCCATCCTCTTGATTATGTTCGAAGGCTTGACTAATAGTTTTAGCCAAACCCTAGCCCAATGGGGACTAGGATCTAAGGTTTTTTACCTAGCCGTATTTTTTACAGTTTTATCGGGAATAGATTATATTGTTAAGAATCTCCGTGTTTTAGACTTAGATAATATTTAGTTGACAAAAAAGAGGGAATAGAGTATTATTTAATCGAACGGTTGTTCGGGGGAGGTCAATATGAGTTCAGATTTAACAGAAAAAAAGAAAGCCTTAGAAATGGCTTTTGCCAAGATAGAAAAAGATTATGGTAAAGGATCCGTGATGAGATTAGGTGATTCTCCTAAGATTCAAATTGATGCTATACCAACTGGAGCTATTAATCTTGATTTAGCCTTAGGCATCGGTGGCCTGCCTAGGGGAAGAATAGTTGAAATTTATGGGCCTGAATCATCAGGTAAGACAACTTTGGCCCTACATGTAGTGGCTGAGGCCCAGAAGCTGGGTGGTATTGCAGCTTTTATAGATGCTGAGCATGCTTTAGATGCAGTTTATGCAGGTAAGCTAGGA
Source organism: uncultured Peptoniphilaceae bacterium (assembly GCA_964523385.1). GTDB lineage: Bacteria > Bacillota > Clostridia > Tissierellales > Peptoniphilaceae > CAZFXW01. Next base: position 7,815 of record CAZFXW010000059.1, read on the forward strand.
GTAGATATAGACAACCTAATTGTTTCCCAGCCTGATACAGGGGAACAGGCTTTGGAGATTGCAGAATCACTTGTAAGGTCTAACGCCATAGATATCCTAGTAGTTGACTCGGTGGCTGCCTTAGTTCCTAGGGCTGAGATTGAGGGAGCTATGGGAGATTCGCACAT
>CAZFXW010000060.1:0-7807 GCA_964523385.1 uncultured Peptoniphilaceae bacterium
TGGAACTTCAGAGCTAATCAAAGCTGGTTTCGAAACTCTAGTAGAAGCTGGTTACCAACCAGAAATCGCCTACTTTGAGGTTCTTCACGAGCTTAAGCTTATCGTAGATATGATTGTTGAAGGTGGACTATCTTACATGAGATACTCTATCTCTGACACTGCTGAGTACGGTGACTATGTGGCAGGATCAAGAATGATTACTGACGACACTAAGGCAGAAATGAAGAAAGTTCTTGAAGAAATCCAAGATGGATCATTTGCTAAAGCTTGGTTAAAAGAGAACGAAGAAGGAAGACCGACTTTCACTGATAGAAGAGCTTCAGAAAAAGAGCTTCAAATCGAAAAAGTTGGTGAAACCCTAAGAAAAAATATGAGCTGGTCTGATGACAAGTAAAAAAGATGGCTTAAATTTACAAGATATATCGTCAAGCCCGAAAAGAGCCCTGCTCTTTTCTATGGGCTATGACAGAGAGCAGCTAAAAAGGCCAAAGGTGGGCATAGTCAACTCTTTTAACGAGATTGTACCAGGCCATATTCACTTAAATACCATTGCTAGAGCTGCTAAGGATGGAGTTTTAATGGCTGGCGGAACGCCAATGGAGTTTAACACCATTGGAGTTTGTGACGGTCTGGCTATGGGCCACGAGGGTATGAAGTTTTCTCTACCTTCAAGAGAGCTTATCGCCGACTCTATCGAAGTTATGGTTAGGGCCCATGCCCTAGATGCCCTAGTATTTATCCCTAACTGCGACAAGGTAGTACCGGGAATGCTGATGGCAGCCATTAGGCTTAACAAGCCTGCAGTTTTCATCTCGGGTGGTCCAATGCTTTCACTGGACGGCACAGATTTGAATACGACTTTTGAGGCAGTTGGAGCCTACCACTCAGGTAAGATGACTGAGGAAGAGGTTCATGCCCTTGAAGAATCAGCTTGTCCAGGCTGTGGTTCTTGTTCAGGAATGTTTACAGCCAACTCAATGAACTGTCTGTCAGAGGCCATTGGTATGGCTCTGCCAGGTAATGGAACAGTGCCAGCTGTTTATTCTAAGAGAATCGCTATGGCTAAGGAAGCGGGCAGAAGGGCTCTGGATCTTTTTGAAAAAGATATTAAGCCTTCTGATATTATTACCGGAGAGTCTCTAAGGAATGCTCTAACCGTAGATATGGCCCTAGGCTGTTCGACCAACTCGGTCCTTCACCTACTGGCTATTGCAGATGAGGCTGGTTTACCTTTTGATTTAGAGCTAATTAATGAGATAAGTGAATCAACTCCTAACCTAACTAAGCTGGCACCAGCTGGCCCTCACCATATGCAGGACCTGGAAAGGGCAGGGGGAGTTTATGCTGTTATGAATGAACTTCTACAGGGAGATATGTTCAACGGAGACTGTATAAATGTCTTAGGAAGAAAATTCTCAGAAGTTCTTCCAGCTTACAGAAATAAGGACCAGAACGTTCTAAAGACGGTAGAAGAGCCCTACTCTAAGACAGGTGGGTTAGCAGTTTTATTTGGAAATATCGCTCCTAAGGGATCGGTAGTAAAGAGATCTGCTGTAAAAGAGTCTATGCTGAAGTTTACAGGTAAGGCTAAGGTCTTCAACTCGGAAGAAGAGGCAGTTGCTGCCATTTATGGTAGTGAGATAAAGGCTGGAGACGTGGTAGTAATTAAATACGAAGGTCCAGCAGGTGGTCCAGGTATGAGGGAGATGCTTTCGCCTACTTCTGCTATAGCAGGTATGGGCCTAGACGAGCACGTTGCCTTGATTACCGATGGAAGATTTTCTGGAGCTACTAGGGGAGCGGCTATTGGCCATATATCGCCAGAAGCCCAGTCGGGTGGACCTATTGCCTACGTTAAAGAGGGTGACGAGATTAAAATCGACATTCCTAACTATAACATTGAACTGTTAGTTTCAGATGAAGAGATGTACAAGAGAGAAGAAGAAATGGAAATCAGAGCACCTAAGGTGGTTAAAGGCTACCTAGGCAGATATGTGGCACACGTCCAATCTGCTGACAAGGGTGCAGTTTTAAAATAGGAGGAAGTATGTTAACTCTAGATAAAGTGTATCTAGCTGGTTCGGAGTTGAGAGATTTTGTTCGAAAGACGGATATGATCTACTCCCCTCACTTGTCTAGGTACAACGACGTCTTCTTAAAGACAGAAAATTTACAGAGAACCGGCTCATTTAAGGTTAGGGGAGCTTACTTTAAGATTGCTAACCTTACCAAGGAAGAAAAGGCCAAGGGTGTAGTTGCTTGCTCAGCAGGCAACCATGCCCAAGGCGTTGCCTTGGCTGCTCAGAAATTTGGCATTAAGGCCAGGATTTTCCTGCCATCTACTGCCCCAATCTCTAAAGTGGAAGCTACTAGAGCTATGGGTGCAGAAATCCACATGATAGACGGAGTCTATGATGACGCCTATGATGCGGCTATCGAATACTGTGAGGAAAAAGACCTGACCTTTATCCATCCCTTTGACGATGAGTACGTTATGGCTGGCCAGGCTACCGTTGCCCTAGAGATCCTAGAGCAATTACCAGAGGTTGAGGCTATAGTAGTTCCCATTGGCGGAGGAGGCCTAATTGGCGGAGTAGCATCGGCTATCAAGGCCATGAGACCCCATTGTAAGGTTTTTGGAGTTCAGGCTGAAAATGCTGTAGGTATGTACTCTTCCTTTAAGGAGGGTAAGATAAATACAGTGGACACAGTCTCCACATTTGCTGATGGTATTGCGGTCAAGTGTCCTGGTAAGCTGACCTTTGAAGCTTGTATGCAACACGTTGACGATATATTTACCGTCACAGAAGACCAGATTGCCACAGCCATACTAACACTAATGGAAAAGGAAAAGCTAGTTGCTGAAGGCGCAGGAGCTGTTGGAGTGGCGGCTCTTATGTTCAACAAGATACCCATAAGGGATTTGAATGTGGCAGCTATTATCTCTGGTGGAAATATCGATGTAAACATCCTTTCAAGGGTAATTGAAAGAGGTCTGTTGACATCGGGTAGAAGAACTAATTTAGTTATAGAATTATTAGATAAGCCAGGCCAATTAGAACTAGTCTCCTCACTAATCGCAAAGGCAGGAGGCAACGTTACTGGAGTTCACTACACTCCAGGAGGCAGGAATATGGCCATAGACGGCTGTTACTTAGATTTATCAGTAGAGACAAAAAATCACAAGCATATAAAGGATATTAAAACCATGCTTAGGGATAATGGTTTTACTATCGTAGGTGATCCTCTATAAAGATTAGGGCTAGGAGACATCTCCTAGCCCTTTTTATATATAAAAATCCTTAACTAACAGGCCCAGTCCAAATCGAATGGGCCTTGTTTTATTTGCCTTTGTAGTAGTAGATGGCCAGTTGAGTTCGGTCTCTGAGGTCTAGTTTGTCTAGGAGGTTGGAGACATAGTTTCTAACCGTACCTTCTGAAAGGTAGAGTTCTTCGGCGATTTCCCTCTTGTTGAGACCTTGGGCCAACTTTTCTAGGACTTCTTCCTCTCTTTGGCTTAAATCCGCATTGATTTGAACTTTTCTCGGTGGTTTGGTTAGGTTTTGGACGATTTTTGAGTCGAAGACTATATTGTCCACTGAAACTGCGGCTATGGCTGGAATCAAACCTGGTATATTATCTTTGAGGATATAGCCTTTACAGCCCATTTCTAGGGTTGCTTCTATATATTCTTGATCATGAAAGGTGGTTATAAGTAAGATTGCTGCTTCTGGGTCATAGTTTAGGATTCCCCTGGCCCCTTGGATTCCAGAAACTTCTTTCATTCTAATATCTAAAAGGATCACATTTGGCTTATGTTTCTTGTAAAGTTCTAAGGCCTCTGATCCGTCGTAGCCCTTACCTAAGACCTCCATATTTTCTGCTTGGACGATGGTTGCCAGTGAGCTAACAACTATAGGATCGTCGTCTATGATTATTACTTTCATTGGTTTCCTTTCCGCAAATTAAAGTGGACATTAAAACCGTGTTCCCAGCTGTAGTTAAAATATCCATTGTATCTTTTAAGGATTTTTTCCATTGAGTTCATGCCAATTCCGTAAATTAGCCTTTTATCTTGTTGTTCTCCATCGTCTTTTATTGAAATAAAATAATGGGAAGAGCCTTCTTAGACGCTGATGGTCATATTTTTGCCTGTGGAGTGTTTGTGGGTGTTTAATATAGATTCTTTTACCAAATTAAGAATATCAAATTTTAGTTTGTAATCTTTAATTTCCCTAATGTTATAAAAAAGCTCTATATTTAAATCGGGATATTCTCTGATAGTTTGCTCTATTTGGAACTCTAAATCTAGAGAGCTAGAATGGATTTCGTGGATACTTTCTCTTATTTCTGCTAACCCACTGGTTAGTCTTTCTTGAAGGGAGATTAAATTTTCTTCTACCAATGGATCTTTATTTAAATACTTTGTAGCTTATACTTGAAGGATGCTCCCGCTAACTAAATGACTGATAGAATCGTGGAGCCTTCTAGATATTCGGTTTCTCTTTTCCAAGATGGCGATTTCAATATCCGCTTCCCTTTTTTCTATAAGTTCTTTGTTGTAGTCCTTAAGCAGGATTCTGTCTTCTCTTGAATCATCGTAAAGCCTGGTGTTCTCTTTTGAATCTTTTTCCCATCTATGGCTCATATAGCCGAGGTAGGATGTAGTAAGGCCTAGGATAGCTGTATCTATATTGCCAGTAAAAATACAGTAGATTAGAAATCCGACGTTTATTACTGGATAGTCAGTAATTGAGTTATAAAGAACAAGGGGGTAAATGTGGATAAGAATAGGCTTATAGAAAAATAAACCTATGGAGCCAATATATAAGATTAGCTTAAGTCTTTTTATTGGGTAAAGTTCTAGAAGAATAGATAGAATTATGGCCAGCAAAAATGGGGGTAATAAATTCTTGAATATTACCCTCTATATTCAACAGAACTATTGCCATTAAAATAGCTAACTTCTCAAAAACTTTTCTCATAGGACCCTCCTATTTGTAATTATACCCTAAGGTTAATTTACATAGGGAAAGACATGACAGTTGTCATATCATCTTGTGATTCTCCTCACTAGTGAAAAAGCTCATTAAAAAGTAAATTATAGTTAGGTGGTGATAGGATGATAATTCAAGTTAATAATTTAGTAAAAAGATATAAGAATCTAATAGCCTTAGACCATTTTAATTTAGAAGTTGAGGAAGGATGTATCTTTGGTCTTTTAGAGCCTAATGGATCGGAAAAAACTACAGCCATCAACTGTACCTTGGGGCTTTTAAATTATGATAAGGGAGATATAAAGGTTTTCGGAGAAGAGTTAAGAGCAAACTCCTATGATCTAAAAAGAAAAATAGGACTTATTCCTCAAGAAGTGGCGGTTTTTTATAATTTAACCGTCTATGAAAATATAGACTATTTCTGTGGGCTTTATATAGAGGACTCTAAAACCAGAAAAGACTATGTGGAAGAGGCTATAGAATTTGTAGGGCTAGGTGAATACAGAAGAAAATTGGCTAAGGAGTTGAGTGGAGGACTAAAAAGAAGGTTGAATATTGCCTGTGGTCTTTCACATAGGCCGGAACTAATAATTTTAGATGAGCCAACGGTAGCAGTAGATGTTAAAAGTAGAAATTTTATGTTAAATGGAATAAAAAAATTAGCATCAGAAGGAAAAACCATCCTTTATACAAGCCATTACTTGGAAGAAGTAGAAGAACTCTGAGATCAAATTCTTATTATGGATAAGAGAAAAAATGTAGCCCAGGGGAGCTTAAATCAACTTAAAAACTTAGTTAGTACTAGAGAAAGAATCCTAATAAAAATTAGAGATGTGGATAGGGACCTGACAAGGGAGTCTAAAGATATACAATTCCTAAAAGAGGTGGAAAAAAAGAAGGAGGATATCTGTTAAAGTTTGAAAAAGGTCACAATAATATGTCTACACTAATCGACCATATAAATTCTAAAGGGCTAGTATATTAAGGTCTTTACTCAGAAACTCCAAGGTTAAACGATGTGTTCTTACAACTTACTGGAAAGGAGTTAAGGGAGTGAAAGGGGTTATTAGGGAAATTAAATACTATGGACTGCTTATTTTTAGAGATAAGGCTAGGTTTTTATGGACCTTAGCTTTTCCAATTTTCCTAGCTACCATATTTTCTTTAGTCTTCTCTGGCCTAATGACTAGGACAGAATTTGAAGATATACAGATTTATATTGAAGTGGATAATCCAAGGTAAGAGGTTTTAAAAAACTTAGAGTTTCTAAAAGCAGCCTACTCTAGTAAAAACTGTATTGGAACAAATTAAGGAAATGGAAGCCTTAAAGTTTCCTATAGAGGGTTACGATTTCAATAAAAGTTATATAAAGGAAATAAAGATAGAATCTAATCAAGTGATGATATCTTTTTATAGTTTAATAGCTATGACCGTACTGATGGCTGTTCACAATAGAATTCGCACAACCTCAGATGTTAACAATCAAGGGGGATATACAGGAATTAGGGTTAGTCCATCTTCCATAAACAGATGGGTTTTAATAATAGCAAAAACTATAGGCAATGTAACTTTAGGCATGGCTTTAAATCTGATAGTAGTGATTTTTATTAACTACGGGCTAAGGGTAAATAAGTTTAGTCCAGTGGCAATAATCTCCGATGGCCTATTTAAAGTAAATATTATGAAAGACCATTCAGGATTAGGTTTTGGACTAGTTGTGCTGATAGTGGCTACGGGTTTGATGTTGATAGTGAGCTACTTATATTTAAGGAGGGCAAAATATGACAGTATTTAAGTGTTTTACAAAAATTGCCTTAAGAAAAAAGGCTATAATACTCCTTTATTCAATTATCTACCTATCAATTACCCTTTTTATTGGAAGAACTGCTCCGAGTGATGAAGAGCTTTTGCCAAACTAGAAGCAAATATATCTATATTGAAGGTGGGACACTACCTGTAGTGAGAATCTTTCTAGAACCTGGAGATTCGCTAATCAGTGAATCAGGAGGCAGAACATGGGCGAAAGGACCGATTGTAACAGAGGTAAAGTCTGAAGGGGGAGCCAAAAAGCCATAGGAAGATTGTTTTCTGGAGAAAGCTTGTTTTTGAGCAAGTACACAGCAGAAGGCACTGGAGAAATTGGCTTTTCATCTAGTCTTCCAGGAAAGGTCTTAGATATAGAACTAGATCCAGGAGAAAGTATAATAGCCCAAAAAGGTGCCTTTATATGTGGAACATATGGAGTGGAGTTATCTACACATTTTCAAAAGAAAATTGGTGCTGGCTTAGCAGGTGGAGAAGGATTTATTATACAAAAGATAACAGGTTCAGGAACTGTATTCTTAGAGATAGATGGCCACTGTGTAGACTTTTATCTAGGAGTTGGAGAACAGATTGTACTGGATACTGGGGTTTTAGCTGTTATGGATGACACTTGTTCAATGGATATAGAAACAGTTAAGGGAGTTAAAAATGTTTTCTTTGGCGGAGAAGGACTCTTGGACATTATTGTTACTGGGCCAGGAAAGGTTTATCTTCAAACAATGACTATTAAGCATTTAGCAGATTTAATTATTCCCTTTATACCTACTAAAAATGGTTAGAGAAAGAAGTTAAAATTGAGACACTGTTAAATAATTAATGTCAACAGAAAAGATGATGCTTGAAAAGGGAAAGTATATTATATTTAGGTAAAATTTTTATAAAATAAAGGAGGACAAGATGAAAAGAATACTTATTATTACAATGGTGGCTATTATGTTATTTGTAACTGCCTGCGGTGGTCAAACTGCCACAACAACTGAAACAGA
>CAZFXW010000061.1:0-5872 GCA_964523385.1 uncultured Peptoniphilaceae bacterium
CTTGTTATTGAACTGCCCGCCTATTTCTCGCTCCAGTCATCAGCTGGCTTTGCCCAGGGAGCTCTCTCTATCATAGAAAATTCCCAAGTCTTTACCCACCTAGCCTTTGGAACTGAATCTGGAAATTTGAATTTGTTAAAAAAAGCCGTTGAAATTAAGAAATCCCAAGCTTACAATAACCTTGTATTGAAAGGTTTAGCTCAGGGAAATTCCTATGGCCGTGCCCAAACCAAGGCCATGGAAAATCTCCTTAAAGTAGACTTTAACGCCGGCTCAAACGATGTACTTGCCATGGCCTATCTAGAACACCTGCCAAAAACCATCAAGCCTTTGACTATAAAAAGAAAAGGCCATGCCTATCATTCAACAGAGACCTCTTTAGAATTCCCCTCAGCTACAGGAATTCGGAAGAAACTACTAGAAGGCAAATTAGAAGAATCCAAAGATGGAATCAGCCCCAGCACCTACAAGGACCTGCTAGAATTGACCAAGCCTAAGACTAACCAAACCTACTTAGACCTTCTAGTCTATAAACTCAATATCCAATCAAGCCCTATGGACCAAATCTGTGGCTATGAAGATGGCATGGAAAACCTACTCCAGAGTCATCTATCAAAAAGCACTTCTTTTTCAGACCTTGTCTCTAGATCCACTAGTAAGAGATACAGTAAAAGTAGGATAAGAAGAGTTATCCTAAGCTATCTTTTAAACATCAACGTCTCTGGCCTGAAAGAATCTTTAGCAAATCCCTATTTCAGACCCTTAGCCTTTAACGATAGAGGCCGTCAGGTCCTAGCCAAAGTAAAAAAGCAAAACAATATAGCCTATATAGATAAATTTGCCCAAGCCTATAAATCAAACCCTAATTGGACTTTGCTTAAGACAGAATTGGCTGCCACTAGACTCTATAACTTAGGCTACCAAGGACCAGACCAAGACTTTATTCAATCTCCAATCTACTTAAAAAAAACATAATAAAAGGAACTGGCCTAGCCAGTTCCCATCACCTGTTTTAGTCTTCTCTAAGCTCTCTTCTGTTATCCTCTAATGTATCAACAACCCTATTAAGCTCATGCTGTGTTTTTGCTAGAATCTCATCAACATAGCTTATAGATTCCATTCTCATGGTTCTAGCAGATGCTTCTGCCTTTTCCTGAATCTCCCCAGCCTTTGACCTAGCCTCGACTACTACCTGATGCTCGTCTACTAATTGTAAAAATTGTTCCTTAGCCTGGCTTTCAATGTCCCCTGCCTGTCTATTAGCATCTGACACTATGCTTTCAGCTTCCCTTGTTGCTTCAGCTAGAATCCTATCCTTTTCTTCTTGAACCCAAGCTGCCTGCTTAATCTCCTCTGGAAGATTTTGCCTCATATCGTGAATAATGTCGTATAACTGGTCTGCGTCAATCATGACGTTTTTAGAAAAAGGAACAGACTTCGCTTCCTCCACTAAATCCTCAATTTCCTCAATCAATGTAATTATATCCATAGCACCCTCCCTAATAATTCTCCCTTTCTCTTTCCTCGTATTTTTCCCTATATTTTTCTTTTAATTTTCTTTCCACCAGTGGTGGAACAAATCTGCTAACATCTCCACCATAGGAAGCCACTTCCTTTACAATACTAGAACTTAAGTAAGAGTAATGCTCCTGAGATACTAAGAAAAAAGTCTCAATGTCTGGGTTTAAGTTCTTATTATATAAAGACATCTGCATCTCATACTCAAAGTCAGACACTGCCCTAAGGCCCCTCACTATTGCATCTGCATGAACTAGCTTGGCGTAGTCAATAAGCAAACCATCGTGAACATCTACCACCACATTGGGCATATCACTAGTAAGCTCATCAAGCATTTCCAGCCTCTCATCAATAGAAAAAAGATTATTTTTCTCCGGGTTATGTAAAACAGAAACAACCAAAAGAGCAAATTTATCGCTGCTTCTCTTGATAATGTCCATATGGCCTAGAGTCGTTGGGTCAAAGGACCCAGGATAGATTACCTTCATTCTGTCTCTCTTTCATAAATACTGATAAATATTTTTCCATAGGTCCTTAAATCCACCTGTTGGTAGGGTCCATAAGTCTCCTTAAGCTTAAGCTTTGTCTCTGTGACAATCTTTCCACCTTCAGCTAAAAGGTCAACTTCTGCCAGAAGCTCCATGGTTTCTTCTTCCATCCCCATCTCAAAGGGTGGGTCTATATAAATTATATCAAATTTTTCATTTTGGAAAAGCCTTAGTAGTCTTCTAAAGTCTAGTTTAGTAACTTCTGCCTGGCCAGAACATCCGAAAACCTCAGCCATCTTCTTGATATTCTGAACATTCCTGCCATTTAACTCGTTAAAATGAACGAAACTAGCCCCTCTACTTAAGAACTCTAATCCAATAGACCCAGATCCACTAAATAGATCTAAAACCCTCGCCCCTTTAATATCCCAGTCTAAGATACTAAAAACAGCCTCCCTCACCCTCTCGGATGTTGGCATCGTATTGCCGAAGGGAGAATCAATCTTTCTTCCCCTGTATTTTCCTGAAATTATCCTCATAAAAACCTCAATTCAAAATACCTCTTACGTCTCCAACCCTACCCTCAAGGTAGGTTAATAAATCCTCTTCCTCTTCTATATCTATGGCTATAGCATCAGCCCAAGCTTCTTCTAAAGTTTCCTGATTAACCTTATCAAAGTCCCATTCTAAGCCGTGCTGCCTAAAGCCCAAAATCATACCAGGCCCTCTTAGCTCTAAATCCTTTTCGGCAATCTCAAAGCCGTCATTTGACTTAACCATAATCTCCATCCTCGACCTAACAGCTTCAGAATTGCTAGCCGCCATTAAGATGCAAACTCCATCCTCACTTCCTCGGCCCACCCTACCTCTCAACTGATGGAGCTGGGCCAAGCCAAATCGCTCTGCATTATAAATAAGGATAATGTTTGCCTCTGGAACATCTATCCCCACCTCAATAACAGTAGTGGAAATAAGAAGATTGAGTTCTCCCCTTGAAAATCCATCAATTGCTTGGGCCTTCTCTAAACCAGACATTCTTCCATGAATAGTGGAATAGCGAGCCTCTGGTAAAACCTTTTGAATTTTTTCTTCCAAACTCTGAATATTTTCTAATCCTAGGTCCTCATCTTCTTCAATCATGGGTACCACAATAAAAATCCTAGAATCTTTAATTCTGTCTCCTAGATAGGCCAAAACCCTGTCTTCGTAACCCATCCCGACGGCATAAGTTTTAGTCTCCCCTCTACCTGCTGGATAGCTTTCAATTGTAGAAAGATCTAAACCAGAGTAAATAGTCATTGCCAGGCTCCTAGGTATAGGTGTGGCGGACATGCTCAGATAATGTGGATGTTGGCCCTTAGAACCTAAAGCTGCCCTTTGGCTAACTCCAAACCTATGCTGTTCATCAACTAGAGCAAAATCTAAATCCTTAAAAACCAGCTTTTCTTCTAAGAGCGCATGTGTGCCGAAAATAATATCTATTGAGCCATCTACAAGGCCAGAGTGTATTTCCCTTCTTTCAGCTTGGCCAGTAGAACCAGTTAAAAGAGCCGACACAAGCCCCAGATTATTTAATAGCTCATAAAAATTTTGGTAGTGCTGGCTAGCCAGTACCTCAGTAGGAGCTAGAAAAGCTCCTTGCTTACCATTACCAGCAGCCAAGACTAGGCCTGCTAGGCCGACAACGGTTTTTCCCGAACCTACATCCCCCTGAATCATCCTATTCATAGGTTTTCCAGACTTAGTATCACTAACAATATCTTCAATAGATTTCAATTGACCATCGGTTAAATTAAAGGGAAGAGCCTTGATAAAATCATTGATTTTACTCAAGTTCCTATAGGGCTCCTTAGGCTCTCGGCCTAAATCCCTTAAGTACCTCATGCTTAGAAGACTTGTAAAGCACTCTCTATATTCTAAGCTTTTTCTAGCCATAATAATCTCTTTGTAGTCTTTAGGCCTATGTATGTGCTCCAAAGCTTCCATAGTCGAAACTAGACTTCTCTTTTCTATCAGCCACTGTGGCAAAGTCTCTTTCAAATTCAAGATTTCTAAAGCCCTTAAGATAAAACCTCTTAGCATTCTCTGAGACAAACCTTGGGTTGTAGGATAAACAGGCACTAGGCCCAAATCTTCAGACCCTAGAATCTTAGGATTTACTAGAGTTAAGCTCCCATCCCTATTGTCTAACTTTCCATAAAAGTAATATGACCTACCCTTGATCAATTTTCTAGGACTGTAAATATCGTTAAAATAGATAAGCTCACATTGGCCTGATGAATCAAAAGCCTTTAGCCTAACCATTGATTGCCTACCTCCAAGGCTAACGGGCCTGGAAATATTAGAAATGCTTAAATAAAAGAGGAGCTCCTCTCCTACCAAACTCTGAGATAAAAGGTTAACTTCCCTTCTATCCTCATATCTGCTTGGTAAATGAAAGGCTAGCTCCTCACAATTTTCTATGGCCAGTTTCTTTAAAAGCTCTTTTCTAACTGGGCCTATACCTTTTATTAATTCTAGCTTACTCAATGGAAATCAGGTAGAAATAAACGGGCTGGCCTCCATCTACCAGTTCAACATCGAAATCAGGATATTTAGTCTGAATCTCATCTAAAAGAGCCTGAGCCTCTTCCAATGACGTATCCTGACCGTAGAAGATAGTTATCAAAGAATCCTCTTCGCCCATAGACCTATCGATTAGAAGCATAGTCGTCTGCCTCTGATCCCTGCCAACTTCACAAATCTTACCATTGTAGAGACCAATAAAATTCCCTTCTTTAATCTCTAAACCATCTACAAAAGAATCACGAACAGCATAAGTCACTTGAAGTGTCTTCACATCGCTTAAAGCTTCATTCATGTTCTTCAGATTAGACTCAGGCTTATCGTCCTCATCAAAGGTTAAAAGGGCTCTAAAACCTGCTGGAATCGAGTTAGTCTCAATGACATAAACTTTCTTATCCTCAGTAAGCTCAGTTGCCTGCTTAGCAGCCAAGTGGATATTTTTATTATTAGGTAAGATAAACACATTATAGGCTTGGACCTTTTCAATAGCCTTAACTATGTCCTCTGTCGACGGATTCATAGTCTGGCCACCGATAATAAGTTGGTCAACACCTAAACTTTTGAATAAATCATTTATACCTTGACCATTTGACACAGCTACAAATCCGTAATCCTTAAACTGGTCTACCTTTGGTATTGACTCAAAAATCTTGTGAGATTCAAGCTGAAAGTTCATATTATCAATATCTATCTCAGTAACTGGTCCTAAAGCTAGAGCTTTTTCGAGTATCAAACCTGGATGATTTGTGTGAAGGTGAACCTTAACAATATCATCATCTGAAACCACTAACACAGAATCAGCGTCTACCTCCAGCTCTGCTCTAAGACTGTTGACATCAACACTACTAGCTTTTATTATAAACTCAGTGCAATAAGCAAACTCAACCTCTTCTTGGTAAGATAAGTCTGTATCCACATATTGGTAGTCGCTATAAACAGCCATCGGTGCCTGGGCACCATGCCTAATACCATGAGCTATCCCTTGGAAAAGTACTATGTAACCCTTGCCTCCCGCATCAACAACCCCTGCCTTCTCTAACTCAGCAAGCATGCTCGGTGTTAGGTCTAAAACTCTAGAACCTTCCTTAAGTATTGCCTCCAAAAAGATTAAAACGTCGTCCTGCTTCCTATAGTTCTTTAAGGCATACTCGCCCATCATCCTTGCTACCGTTAGGATCGTTCCCTCTGTAGGCTTCATAACAGCTCCATAAGCAACCTTTGCTGCCTGATCAAAGGCCTTGGCCAGACTGTGAGCATCAATCTCATCCTGACCTTCTAGTGCATTGCTAAAGCCTCTTAAT
>CAZFXW010000061.1:5882-7689 GCA_964523385.1 uncultured Peptoniphilaceae bacterium
GAAAGGATTACACCCGAGTTTCCCCTAGCCCCCATTAAAGCTCCCCTACTAACCAGTTTAGCTATTTGGTCTGCCCTTTGGCTATCATCTTTTTCCATCTCAGAAACGGCACTCTTCATAGTAAGGAACATATTAGTACCTGTATCCCCGTCTGGAACTGGAAAGACATTTAGCGCATTCAACATATCCTCATTGGTTTTTAAACCCTCTAAGGCTGACAAAAGACCGTCTCTAAACTGATACCCCTTTATCTTTTCAATCCTCATCTCTAACTCCTAACTCCATGAACATAAACATTTATACTACTAACCTTTAGGCCCGTAGTGTCTTCCACCTTGAATCTAACATTTTCAATAATATTTTGAGTGATAACTTGAATACTGACCCCATACTCAACAATTACATCTAGGGATATATCAACTCCATCCTGAGAGTGATGAATTTGAACACCCTTAGATATGTTGTCTCTCCCTAAAAGGGTCATAAAACCTTCCTTCGGGCTTCTAAATGCCAAGCCTACTATACCATAAGTAGACATAACAGCATCAGAAACAATATCTGTGATAACTGCATTGGAGATATATGTTTCTCCGTATCTATTAAAATAATATGAATTCACTTATGAACCCCCTGATTACATAATTTTCTTTAATTATATCAACCTTATATCTATCTTGCAAAGTTTAAAGCTTTTTGATATAATTTTTTAGGTTAAGTAATTGATACGGAGGTGTAATTATGGCTAAGGGTTGTGCGATTTGCAGCAAAACTAGAAAATTTGGAAACAAAATCACTTTCTCACACAGAAGACTAAACAGGTCTTGGGCACCAAATCTACAAAGAGTAAGAGCTATGGTAGATGGGACTCCAAAGAGAATTCAAGTATGTACACAATGCATAAAATCTGGAAAAGTAACAAAAGCATAAACTGAAGGCCGTCTGTGGGAGGCGGTCTTTTACATTCTTCCCGATAACCTTGACTTGTTGGATACAATAGCAAGCAACTTGCTATTTTCACCTACTTCTAGTAGAATTAACTAGTCATCGGGGTGTAGCGCAGCACGGTAGCGCACTTGACTGGGGGTCAAGGGGTCGCAGGTTCAAATCCTGTCACTCCGACCAAGACAAAGGAGCCTTTAGGCTCCTTTTTTGTGTCTAAAATTAATAACTACAATGGACCAACAGCCTTCTATTAACTGATTAAATAAAAGCCTTGCCTAGCTACAAACTCATTTAATGCCGATATAAAGTTAACTATAAATCTCACCTCATCTACATCCATAGCATCAAGCTGAAACTTTCTGCCCCTATCTTGAGTCGTCTTATAAGTGTCCCAAGTCATGGTTACAGAACCTTGAGTATAGACAGAGTCCCTGTCCTAGTCTCCAAGTCCCCTTGTACCCATCGTTGGAATCCTTACCTCATCCCCGCCGTTGTACTTAACCTGTCCAGCATTGGCTTCCATCCAGCCGGAAGTTGCCTCTCTGAGTATCTGTTGGTCAGTTTGTTTTTGTAAAATCTTTGCATATTCAATCGTATTAATTGGCCGTCTTTGAAACAATTTTAAAAACAAGAGATTATTTTTATATTTTCTTACAGCGATAATTCTGGATTTCAGGGGTTTAAAATAATATTCTGATATTTAATGTTTAGTCTCACTGCAAAGTTAAAAAAATCCTAATTGATATCTAGGACTTTCTATTGTTCTTAAACCTGCTTTTTCTTCTTAATTTGTGAATAATTAAATAGTATATGCATTACTCAAAAGTTTAATATCTGAACTTTTATTTTATTCCTCGCTTCGTTC
>CAZFXW010000062.1:0-7679 GCA_964523385.1 uncultured Peptoniphilaceae bacterium
CCCGTATTGTATTTAACAACTTCTTCTTCGGTAGTTTGATGAATTTTAGTCTTATCCATGGAAGCGGTAAATTCATTTTCTCCGTCGTACTTGTCTAAAACCCACTTATCGGTAAACTTATATTTTAAATCTAGCTCGCCACCTATATCAAAAAGGCCTTCTGACAGGTCTAACTTAAGTTTAATCCTATCCTTCTTGCCCTCTAAATCAGTTTCTTGGCTGAGGATTTCCATGTTCCTAATATTATCCTTACTAATGGTCCAAACATACTCTCTGTCTGTAACCTTAAGCTCATAGAGGGATTTCTCGATATCCTCAGGGCTAAGAGCTGATAAGGGAAAAGCCTCAAAGTCATTTTCAAAGTCATAGTTTAGATAGTCTAAAATCCAGTCCTTGTCGTCTTGGGCATAGACAAGCATGGGCTTGTAGACCTTTTTAATTTCTGATCCTTTTGTGGTTATTGTAGTTTGTATTGTTAGCATCTTCTTGTCCTCAGAAAAAGTCTTCTTGTCTTTCTTTATTTCAACTATTTCCTCATCAGTTTCTAAATACCTTATTAGATCATTTCCAATTTGAAGATCGTCAGGTCCTTTTGAGCCACATCCACTGAAAATAAATATTAAACTCAGGCAAATTAGTAGCAACTTAATCTTAATATTTTTCATAATTTAATCTTTTCCTTCCTCTAGATTTAGCTATTTACACTAGAATAGTACCTTAAATTTTAACATAAAAACCCTTACCTATCAATATGGGATAAAGCTAATATATATATATCAGATAATAATGGTGGATAAAGGAGGTGCATATTCATAAGCTAGACTTCATTTTGCCCAATCAACGTGGTATAATTGTGTGTAATGATAAGGAGTAATGATGAGCTGGATTTTAAATTTTTTATCGGGTTTCCCCAATTGGTTAAATATTCTGTTTATGGCGGCCCTCCCTGTTATTGAACTTAGAGGAGCTATCCCCTTAGGCATCGCCATGGGTGAGCCTCCATTGGCGGTTTTAATTTATTCCCTTGTTGGCTCTATGGTTCCGGTGCCCTTTATCCTGTGGCTTTTTCACAAGGTAACGGACTTGTTAAGGACTATTGAAATCTTTAGAAAACTTGTAGATCTAGTTATCCATAGGACCTTAAAAAATAGAGAAAAAATAGATAGGTATGGCTTTATCGGTTTAATCATCTTGGTGATGATTCCCCTGCCTGGAACGGGGGTTTGGACAGGATCTTTCTTAGCTTCACTTTTAGAGCTAGATTCTAAAAGGGCCTTTGTGGCCATTCTAATAGGTGATTTGCTTGCTGGATTGATAGTTCTAGCCCTTTCTCTAGGAGCCGTATCCTTTATATAGAGGTGTTATATGATTAGAAAAGCTGTCTTAAATGACATACATAAGATATTGATATTAGAAGAAAAAGGATTGTTAAATTCCCCTCTGAAAGAGGGGTTTCTTTCCATTGAGGAAGAATTGACCCTGGCAGTTAGAAATGGAGAAGTCTATTGCCAGGAGGTTGAGGGGCTGGTGGTGTCTTTTGTCCAATTTATTGAGGAGGATGGCAACTTAGACCTATTGAGGATGGCTATTGAAAAGGAGTTTTATAACTCACCTCTCTTGGTCGAGTTTTTTGACTTTACCTATGAGTGGGCTAGTGAATTTGGCTTAGAAAAGGTCAGGCTCAAGGGTAAGGCTGAAGAAAATCTCCTATTCGCCCTAGGTCAAGCCAAGTATGAGTTAATGGGGGGACAGTTGGGCAAGGAGGTAGTCAGGGCTTACGGATCCTACATTCGACCCTTTGACCAGCTTAAGCCTAGGGATCTTTACTGGATTTTACAGATTAGACAAGAGGTATTTATGAAGGAACAGCAGTCAAAGTATTACGATTTAGACGGCATAGATTTAGATTCCTATCATATGGTAGTCAGGGTTAAGGGAAAGCCAGTAGGAACCCTGAGGATTATACCCCCGGGTCTTAGATTTGAAGAGTGGGCTATTGGAAGGTTTGCCCTCTTGCCTGACTATAGAGGTATTGGGGCAGGTAGCCCACTTATGGAAAAGGCCATAGCCTATGTTTTCGATGAGAAAAATGGTCAGAGAATTAGGATTGAGGCCCAAAATGGACTTAGGTCCTATTATGAAAAGTTTGGTTTTGAGGCTGATACAGAGGTTTACAACCTAGATGGCATTGACCACTTACAGATGGTCCTAGAGAGGGGGGTAAGATGAAGTTATTGATGGGAAATGAAGCTATGGCCCAAGGGGCTATAGATGCTGGAGTTGAAGTAGTTACTGGCTATCCGGGGACACCCTCCTCAGAAGTCTTAGAGTATATTGCAGGCCACAATGATGGAAGTATTTACGCAGAGTGGTCCATTAACGAGAAGGCGGCTGTCGAGGTAGCTGCTGGTGCCTCCCTAGGGGGCAAGAGGGCCCTGGTGACTATGAAACAAGTAGGGGCCAACGCAGCTGCTGATCCAATTATGAACATAGCCTATATTGGAGCTAAGGCCGGCTTGGTAATTTTAATTGCCGATGACCCAGGACCAATCTCTTCACAGACAGAGCAAGACACTAGGCGCTTGGGAGACTACTCTGGCATCCCAGTCCTTGACCCATCCTCGCCTCAGGAGGCCTATGACTTTATGGTTAAAGCCTTTGAGCTCTCAGAGAGGGAAGGAACACCAGTTATAATCAGGCCTACAACCAGGGTTTGTCACGGAACTCAGAGTATGGAGCTTGGCCTCGGCTTGGAGAAAAAAGACTTAGGCAAGTTCCAAAAAGACCCTAAATGGGTTATCTTTCCTAGGCTTTCCTATGAAAACCACAAAAAAATTGTAGCTAGGAACCAAAGGCTAGCTGAAGATTTTTCCAGCTGGTCTGAAAACAAAAGGAAGGGCCAGGGGAGCAAGGGAATAATCAGCCAGGGCGTATCCTATGAGTATGTAGAGGAAATCCTGGCTGGACTAGACCGAGGTTTAGATTACCAGCTTCTCAAAATCGCTACTCCCTACCCTTTTCCTGAGAAGCTTGTCAAGGACTTTGCCAAGGGAGTAGATGAAATCCTTGTAATAGAAGAACTATCTCCTTTTATCGAGGAAAAGCTGCTGGAAGTTAAGGCTAGGTTTGGATTATCAGCTTCCGTCTATGGCAAAAAGACCGGTCATGTAAAAGTGGCAGGTGAAAACACCTGGGAGGAGCTAGAAGCTATTTTAGCTTCCTATTTTGGCTTTGAAGTGGTGGAGTTAGGGGTGACTAAGCCTCTAGATGTGATTAGATCACCAGTTCTTTGCGCAGGCTGCCCCCATAGAGGCTCTTTCTATGCAGTGAAAAAAGCTATGAGGGGAAAAAGGGCAGTCTTTACAGGAGATATAGGTTGTTATACCTTAGGTAATGCCCAACCTCTAGATATGGTAGACACCTGCCTATGTATGGGAGCTGGCATTACCATGGCCCAGGGCTTGGCCAGAACCGAGGATATGCCTGTCTTTGCCTTTATCGGAGATTCTACCTTTTTCCATTCAGGCTTAACAGGGATTGCCAATGCCATATACAATAGAACACCTATGATCTTAGTAGTTTTAGACAATAGGACTACGGCGATGACTGGCAAGCAACCTCATCCAGGAACTGGGGCTACCATGATGGGAGAGGCCTATCCTAAGATGGATATAGGTAAAGTTCTAGAAGCTATGGGAGTGACTCCAACTTACCTAGATCCCTTTGATATAGAGGCATCGGCTGTGGAAGTCCAAAAAATCTCCGAAGGCCAGGGGGTTAGGGCAATAATTTTTGATTCACCCTGTATCAAGCTATTTAAGCCGGAGACAAGCTATGAGGTAGATAGGGAAAAATGTATCTTCTGTAAGAAGTGTGCCCGAGAGACAGGGTGTCCAGCCCTAGTTAAAGATAAGGGTAAGATGGCTATTGACCAAGATCTTTGCTATGGATGTTCTATCTGTGAGCCAATTTGTCCCACGTCTGCAATCAAGGAGGTAGAGAGATGATTGAAGTTGTTTTTGGGGGAGTAGGAGGCCAGGGGGTAGTTCTTGCCTCAAGGATGATGGCCTTAATCCTAATGGAAGAGGGTTATAGCATTAAATCTACCGAAACTATAGGCATGGCTCAGATGGGTGGGGCAGTCACTTCCCACCTTAGGGCATCAAAGGGCCTTATCCATTCGCCCTTTGTAAGGTTAGGAGGAGCAGACTACATTATTGCCTTTGAACCTGCAGAGGCAGTGAGAAACGCCAAATATGCAGGTCCTGAGGCGATGTTTTTAATAAATGAAAGAGGTATTAAGCCAGTAACCGATACTCTAGCCAAGGAAGATTACAATCCAGACGGAGAGATAGAAAGCTTAAAGAGAGATTTCGAGAAAGTTCACAGTCTTGACCTAGAGGGTTTTCTAGAAGAACTTGGTTCAAAGAGACCTTTAAATATTATATATGTGGGAATGGCCATGGCCTTGATGGGCATATCAAAAGCCCTAGGCCTAGAGGTACTGGGCAAAAATATTCCAGAGAGATTTTTAGTAATTAATGAAAAAGCCTTTGAAGAAGGATATAGGTTAGGAGAAAAAGTTGGAAAAGATAGTTGAAAATGTAAGAAATCAGATAAGCAGGCTCAAAGGCCTTGAGGGGACCATGTATGCGGAAATCTACAAGGACGTTAATCCAGATGAAATTCAAAGCATAGAGGATTTTGAAAAAATTCCCTTTGTTGAAAAAGAAGACTTAAGGCATTACTATCCCCTAGGCTTGATGGCTTGTTCAGAGGAGGATGCGGTGAGAATTCACTCATCTTCGGGTACTACGGGAACACCAGTTATCATACCTTATACTAAAAAAGATATTGAAGATTGGACCGATATGTTTGCCAGATGCTACCATACGGCTGGAGTGGGTAATCGGGACAGAATACAAATTGCAGTAGGCTACGGTCTTTGGACTGCAGGAGTGTCTTTCCAGGCAGGGGCAGAGGCAGCAGGGGCTATGGCTGTACCTATGGGGCCAGGCAATACTGAAAAGCAGATAAAGATGATGTGTGATCTGGAGACGACGGTACTCTGCGCTACATCTTCCTATGCTCTTTTGTTGGCCGAGGAAATAGACGAGTTAGGTATTAAGGACTCAATTAAACTAGAAAGGGCCCTAATAGGTTCTGAGCAGTGGGGTCCAAAAATGAAAAATAGGATTTCTGAAACCCTAGGAGCCAAGCTCTATGATATATATGGCCTAACTGAGATCTATGGGCCAGGAGTAGGAATTTCATGTGATGAAGACATAGGAATCCATATCTGGAAGGATTATTTTTACATAGAGATTATCGATCCAGAAACAGGCAAGGTCCTACCAATAGGGGAAGAAGGTGAGTTGGTAATCACTACCTTGGAAAAAGAAGGTGCCCCTCTTATCAGATATAGGACTAGGGATATTACTAGAATCTTGGATCAAAAGTGCCCTTGTGGACTAGATCACCCGATGATAGATACCCTTCAAGGCAGGACTGACGATATGTTCAAGGTTAAGGGAGTCAACATGTTCCCAGTCCAAGTCCAGGAAGTATTAAGGGCTGTTGAGGGAGTTAGTTCTGAATACAGAGTTATGATCGACCATCTAGACGGAAGAGATATCCTAACTCTTTACTTCGAATGTGAAGAAGGACAAAATGAAAAATTGCTAGAGCTTCAAGTTGGGGAAAAGTTTAGGGCCAAGATAGGTATCAGAATTGAGACTAAGGCGGTCCCTATGTTTGAGCTGCCTAGGGTAGAAAGCAAGAGCAAGAGAATTTACGACAATAGGTATTAATAGGAGGGCGGGCCATTGGCCTGCCTTTTTTTGTTAGATGGGACACAGAAGACGGTTCTTTTTGTCCCACAATCTAGATGTATATAATAAGTAAATATCCATATTCTGAAGGTTAAATGGTAAATTTATTAACAAAACAAGAAAAAACTTGCAATTATGCAAAGGACAGTGTATAATATAAAAAGGTCAAAGATAGTCTAGAGACAGGGAGGGGTATTATGGAGTTTAAGGATTATTACGAAGTGCTGGGTCTAAAGAAAGATGCCACTTCTTCAGATATAAAGAAAGCTTATAGAAAGCTTGCCAAAAAATATCATCCGGATTTAAATGCCGGAGATGAGGAATCAGAAAAGAAATTCAAGGAAATTAACGAGGCCTATGAGGTTTTAGGCGATGAGAAAAAGAAAAAAGAATACGATACATTTAGGCGCAGCGGCGGCTTTAGAGGCGGTCAACACTTCGACCCTAACCAACATGGATTTGGAGGCCACACCTACACTACGGGAGGTGCTGGAGATTTCTCTGACTTCTTTAACATGTTCTTTGGTGGTGGCGGAGCTGGCAGCGGAGGCGGCTTCAGCAGTTCAGGTTTTGGTGGCGTAGGAGATATTTTTTCCGGCTTTGGAGGTGGAGCAAAGAGGCAGCAGCCTCAAAGACAGAGGTTTGACACCGACATCTCTATAGGTCTTAGGGAAGGATATTCAGGAGTTGACAGGGTAATCCAACTTCAAACCGATTCAGGGGTTAAATCGGTTAATGTAAAGATTCCCGCTGGGATAACTCCAGGTAAGAAAATTAAGGTAAAGGGAGAAAACATCGGCTTAGATGGAGTTGACATCTATGTAAATGTAAACTTCATCCAGTCTAATCTTGGATTAAAGGGTCTAGATATAGAGGAAGAAATAGAGATTACTCCTTGGGAGGCAGCCCTTGGCAGCTCTAAGACAGTTGAAACCTTAGAGGGCAAGGTAAGGGTAAATATACCCAAGGGCATTAGAACTGGAAGAAAAATTAGGATACCTAACAAGGGCTATAAGGATATGAAGGGTAAGAAAGGGAGTCACTACCTAATTGTCACCATAAATAACCCAAGCGAACTAACGGAAGAACAACTAGAGCTATATAAGCAGTTTTAGGAGTGATATAAAAATGAATATGGATAAATTTACTAAATCGGCTGTTGAAGCCATTCAAAAATCTCAAAATATTGCAATTAAAAATGGAAATCCAGAGCTTAACGAGCTCCACCTCCACCTAGGCCTTTTAGAAGGTAAGTCCTATGTGGCTACAATCTTAAGCCTAATGGATGTGGATGTGGAACTTTATATAGATGATGCAAAGAAAGCAGTGGACTCCTTGCCGGTACAGGAAGGGGGAGCAGGCCTCTACCCATCAACAGGCTATCAGAGGGTTCTACTAAGGGCTGAAGATGAGATGAAGGCTATGGGAGATGCCTATATCTCTACCGAGCATATTTATATGGTCTTGCTTAAGGAAAAGAATCAGGACCTTGAGAAGATTTTTGCCAAGTACAAGTTAAACTACCAAGCCTTTAAGAATACTCTTTTAGGTGTTCGAGATGGTAAGAAGATAAATGCGGAGGATCCAGGAGATATGGGAGAGTCAATACTTTCAAAATACGGAAGAAACCTGACCGAAGAAGCAAGAGAGGGTAAGATTGACCCAGTTATCGGCAGGGATGAAGAAATTAGAGATACAATTAGGATTTTGTCTAGAAGGACAAAAAACAACCCAGTCCTAATAGGTGAGCCAGGAGTAGGTAAGACAGCTATAGTTGAGGGTTTAGCTCAGAGAATTGTAAATTCAGATGTCCCAGAGTCCCTTCAGAACAAAATGATTTACGCCTTA
>CAZFXW010000063.1:0-7019 GCA_964523385.1 uncultured Peptoniphilaceae bacterium
TTTTGTTTGGTCGTTTTTTTACTATCTATTATACCTATATATATTTTCATAGAAGGAGCCACCGCCAATTCTTATGTTTAATAGCCCAGCTATAGTCGACTCAGGCCAGCCAGCGTTAGGGCTGTCGTGTTTTCCATGGTCTCTCAGGGTAATCCTCAGGCCTTCTTTCCTATCTAAGGCGAAGGGAGCTGAGATTAGCATTAAGGCTGATGTAAGCCTAGCAGGAATAAAATTGAAGAGATCATCGATTTTAGCTGGAAAGTAACCCAAGTCCTGGTATTTGGTGTTTTTGTAGCCTAACATTGAATCCATAGTATTGACCATTTTATAAGCAGATCCTAGGGGAATGTTAATCATAGAGTAAAAGAGGGGAGCTATAACTCCATCGGCTGTATTTTCTGATATAGTCTCAACGGTAGCCCTGATGATACCAGAAAGGGAAAGTCTTTCCGTATTTCTTCCGACTATATAGGAGAGCCTGTTTCTACCCCTATGGATGGATTTCTTTGTCTCATCCTTTACTGCCCTTCCTTCTTTGGCCATAGATTTGGCCGCCAAGTTAGTAAAGCAGATATGGACCATAACAATCATTTGAAGTGCTTGATTAAAGGCGAAAAATCTAAGCAGATAGAAGGTAAAAAAGAAAGTGCCCAAGACATTTACCAGGGTCATTACTAGGCCTGCAATTTTAAGTTCTATTGGTTTCTTACAGACTTTTCTAACTAACTTTTCTTCATATTCAATTATCTTGCCCATCAGCCGGATTGGATGGGGGAAATTTTCTGGATCACCTATGATCCAATCGGCTAAGATCGCCAAAAGTATAACCATAATACTCCTTTAAACAAGCTGTTCTAATATATATGTAATATTTAAATTTTCTTCTAAAACTTGGGCCAAAGCCTGGGTCTCTTTTTTTATGTCATCATCTGAAAGTTGGCCGATATCCTTAGACTCAGAGAGAGAGTCTTCTTCCATAAGTCTTACATCCGTATAGGGGACAATCCCTAAGACCTTGGTTCCAATAAGCTTTTCAAATTCAGGAAAGGCTTCCTCTAAGAGGGATTTATCTCCTCTAAATTTATTGAAGATTACTCCAATTATCCGCTTTCTATCTTCTTTTCCCAATAAGGCCATGGTTCCGTATAGGTGGGCAAAGGCTCCACCTCTGTCGATATCCGTAATTAGAATTACCTTAGAGTCAGCTATCTGAGCCATGCCCATATTAACAAAGTCGTTTTCATAGAGGTTGATTTCAGCAGGAGAGCCAGCTCCTTCGATTATCATTAGTTGATAGTTCTTAGAAATTTTTTTGTAGTGCTGGCTAATCCTTTCCTTAAATTCTCGCTTGTAGTCCCTAAATTGTCCGGACAATAAAATCCTATCTTCCTTGCCTAAATAGTTGAGTTGGGAGCTTGAATCTCCCCTTGGCACTAGGAGGATAGGGTTCATGTGGATCGACGGAGTCTTTCCAGCTGCCAGTCCCTGTATGTACTGGGCAGAGGACAGTTTGAGGCCGTCTATATTAATAAAAGTAGAACTCATATTTTGAGATTTATAGGGGTAGACGTCAAGGCCACGGTTAGAGAAAAGCTGGCAAAGACCTGCGCTAATAAAACTCTTACCTGCCGAAGAACTAGTCCCCTGTATCATCAGTGACTTCAATTTATCACCTTTTTCACAAGATATGAAATATTATATCACAGATTTTTTAAAATGGTTAATTAGCTTTATTGACGATATTGGCCTATTTTGGTATTATGTCCCTAATAGCGATGAAGAGTCTATTAGCATGTACTTAACCGTCAGCGAAGGAGAAGTTGGTGAGAAGCTCCCCGGTCCAAGGCATGTGAACCTAACTTGGAGCTTGTGGTTTTGGCGCCTTAAGCCTTTGAGTTAAGCATTTGCTTAAGAAGAGTGGTACCGCGTTAACCCGCCTCTTTACGAGGGGGTTTTTTATATTTAAGGAGGAATATTATGAGAATGTCAAGACTTTACACTCCTACTTTAAGAGAAGACCCGGTTGAAGCAGAGGTTGCCAGCCATAAACTTCTTTTAAGGGCAGGGATGATTAGAAGGAGTGCATCGGGAATCTACTCCTACTTGCCCTTAGGCTATAGGGTAATTAGGAAGATAGAGGACCTGGTTAGAAAGGGTATGGATGACTGTGGATCTCAGGAAATCCTGATGAGTGCCCTTCAGCCTAAGGAGATTTGGGAAGAGTCGGGAAGATGGTCGGTTTATGGGCCAGAGATGTTTAGACTTCACGATAGAAATGGCAGGGAGTTTTGCCTTGGACCTACGGCAGAAGAATACTTTACCGAGTTGATTAAAGGTGAGGTAAATTCCTACAGGCAGCTGCCCTTGGTGATTTACCAAATTCAAACGAAGTACAGGGATGAAAAAAGACCTAGATTTGGTATCAATAGAGCTAGGGAATTTTTGATGAAGGACGCCTACTCCTTTGACGCTACTGAAGAAGATGCAAGGGAATCGTATAGGATTCAATGGGAAGCTTATGAGGAAATCTTCGATAAGATGGGCCTAGAGTACAGGATTGTTCAAGGAGATTCTGGAGCTATGGGTGGAGATATGTCCCACGAGTTTATCGCCCTATCTGAAACCGGAGAGGGAGAGATTGCCTACTGTGAGTCATGTGGCTATGCAGCTACTGATGAAAAGGCGGCAGTGGTAATCGATCCAATAGACCCAAATGAGGAAGAGGGAGAGTTAAAGCTAGTCCACACCCCTGACGCTACGACTATGGAGGCTTTAGCTGACTTTATGGGGGTTCCCTTAGAAAAGACCATGAAGGCTATCGACTTAGAGGTCAATGGTGAACCTGTTCTAGTTTTTGTGCCTGGTAATAGAAACCTTAATATGACGAAAATTGCCAACTTCCTAGGAGTAGAAGGTCATGAAATCGAAATGGCTACTGACCAGACGATTTGGGAAGTAACGGGAGCCTTGCCAGGCTTTACTGGACCGGTAAATCTAGTTAAAGACGTAAAGATTGTGGTGGATAAAAGGGTAGCTGAGAGTAGAAACCTGGTAGCAGGTGCTAACAAGACCGACCACCATATGAGAAATGTAAACTTCGGCAGAGACTATACTGCAGAGGTAGCAGAAGACCTTCTAGAGGCAGAAGAAGGAGATATCTGTCCAGAGTGTGATGGAGGCCTTCACTTCCAAAGAGGTATAGAGATTGGAAATATTTTCCTGTTCTCTGACAAGTACTCTAAGCCTATTGGCGCCACTTTTCTAGATGAAAATGGGAATGAGAATTACTTTAAGATGGGGTCTTACGGTATTGGAATCACTAGGACTGTGACAGCTGTTATTGAACAGAGTCACGATGAGCATGGAATCATTTGGCCACTGTGCATAGCTCCTTACCACGCTATCATCACTGTTATAAACAGTGGAAATGAGGAGCAGATGGGTCTAGGTGAGGAAATTTACGAAAAACTTAAGGCTCAAGGCGTTGAGGTTATGCTTGACGATAGGAAGGGCAGGGCAGGAGTAAAGTTTGCCGATAGAGACCTATTAGGTATTCCACTTAGGATTACAGTAGGTAGGGAAGCTGGAGAAGGTGTAGTTGAATTTTCAACTAGGGCCGAAGGTGAAAACTACGATATGAAGTGGGAAGATGCTGTAGAGAAAATCACTGAAGAAGTGGCGAATTTATACAAATAAATCTTATAAAATCCTTGACAAAAAACGATAAAGGATTTAGAATATTGTAGAGCGTTGATGAGGAAGAGTAAAATAAGATGTACTTACAGAGACTGATTTCCTAAGAGCTGGAAGAAATCAGAGTGGCGGTATTTGAAGACCACCTTTGAGCTATTTTTCGAAATAAGAAAGACGCGAAGCCGGCGTTATGGCTGAATCTATTATAGGTGGAAGCGAATGTTTAGGCACTCGTCCTTAGGGACGCGTGCCTTTTTTAATGGAGGTTGAGATGACAAAGACAGTTAAATTTGGAGGTTCTTCGCTAGCTGACAGTACACAATTCAAGAAAGTGAGGGACATTATTATGGCTGATGACGATCGTGCTTACGTTGTCGTTTCAGCCCCAGGCAAGAGATTTTCTGAAGATAATAAGGTAACTGACTTACTTATGATGAGCCAGCAGTTATCAGAGCATGGCCTATCCTTTGATGAGGTTTTTAACATTATTAAAGAAAGGTACCACTCGATTGCTGACGATTTAGGCCTGAATGTAAACTTAGAAAAGGAATTTAGGACCATTCATCAAGGATTAGAAGAGGGAACGACTGTAGACTATGTTGCTTCAAGGGGAGAGTATTTAAATGCCAAGTTAATGGCAGCTTATTTAGGGGCAGAGTTTGTAGATGCGGCTGATATTATCAGGTTTAAAAACTCAGATTCCTACGACCCAGAGGCGACAGAAAAATTGATACAGGAAAGACTTAAAGGCGTTGAAAGAGCGGTTATACCAGGATTTTACGGTGCCTTAGAAGATGGGACTATAGTTACATTTTCAAGGGGTGGATCAGACGTAACCGGATCAATTGTCTCAGATGCTATGGATGTAGACCTATATGAAAACTGGACGGATGTGCCAGGATTCTTACAGGTTAACCCTCAAATTGTTCCAGAGGCTAAGCCTATGGAAAAGGTTAGCTATAGTGAGCTAAGAGAGCTTTCCTATATGGGCGCACCGGTCCTTCATGAAGAAGCTATCTTCCCAGTTAGGAGAAAGAGAATACCTATAAATATCAGGGATACAAATGATACCAGTGCACCAGGGACTATGATAGTCGCCGATGATGAGGAATTTGGTTCACAAAATATTATCTCAGGTATAGCGGGTCATAAAAACTTTACAGTTATCAACGTGGCAAAGACCCTTATGAATCTAGAAAAGGGATTTTTAAGGAAAATCATCTCAGTATTTGAGTCTAACAACGTAAATATTGAGCACATACCTTCTTCTATCGACTCAATTTCTGTTATCGTTGCTGATGACGAAATCAGAGGTAAGATAGATAAGATAAAAGAAGAAATTAAAATTTACACTGGCCCAGATGATGTTAAGGTTGAAGATGGCCTAGCTCTACTGACAGTTGTAGGAAGGGGAATGGTTAGCAAGAAGGGAGTTTCTGCTAGGATATTTACAGCCCTATACGAGGCGGATATCAACGTAGTTATGATAACTCAGGGAGCTAGTGAAATAAGTATAATAGTAGGAATAGACAACGACGATTTTGAGAAAGCATCAGAGGCCATTTACAGAGCCTTTGAAGGATTGGAGGATTAAATGAAAACACTTAGAATAGGATTATTAGGTTACGGTACAGTTGGTCAGGGAGTTGCGAAAATCCTTGAGAAAAAGGGAGACAGGCTTAGGCAGTTTTTAGGGGTCGACCTGGTAATTGAAAAGATTTTAGTCAGGGACAAGACTAAGGAGAGGGAAGTCAAGGTAGACAAGTCACTCTTTACAGAAGACTATTTTGAAGTTGTTGATAATCCAAAAATTGACCTTATTATTGAGGTTCTGAGCTCAATCGACGAGGCTAAGGAAATGATGGCCAGGTCTATGTACAATGGCAAGCATGTGGTCTCGGCCAACAAGGCAGCTATTTCCAAATACTTTGAAGAGCTAACTGCCCTAGCTAAGGACAAGAACGTAAACTTCCTTTACGAGTCTTCAGTTGGAGGTGGAATCACCGTTATTAAGCCTCTCTACGACCTTGTCAGAATTAATGAGATGGAGAGGGTAAGGGGAATCCTTAACGGAACATCTAACTACATTTTATCTAAAATGACATCGGACAACCTCTCGTACGCAGAGGCACTAAAAGGAGCCCAAGAACTTGGATATGCGGAAGAAGATCCTTCAGCAGACGTTGGTGGCTTAGATACCCTTAGAAAACTTAGAATCCTTTCAACTATCGCCTTTAAGGAAAAAATCGAAGAAGATGAGTTCCTGCTAGACGGTATCACCAAGCTGTCTGACCTAGACATTAAGCTACTAGGAGAGAAGAACAAGGTTATCAAGTTAATTGGAGAGACTATCGCTTGTGTAGATACTATTTGGGGAGTAGTTCAGCCAGTAGCTGTTGAAAAGGGGTCTTACTTTGCATCAGTAAATGACGCCTACAATACAGTAACCCTTAAGGGAGATGAGGTTGGAGAGCTTAAGTACTTCGGTTCAGGTGCGGGTATGCTTCCAACAGCCAATGCAGTTCTTTCAGACGTTATTGACATAGTCTTAGGAAATCAGAAACCAACCCTTCACGGAGCGGGCTATAAGAGAATTGTCGAATCTAATGAGGCTACAGGAATCTTCTACGTTAGAACCAATGCAAAATCAGAAGCCCTAGATGAAGTTGTAGACGAGGTCTTATCAGAAAGACCAAAGGCCTTTATTACCAAGGAAATGAAGCTAGTTGACCTTAGAGATCTGGTTAGGGCAGACAGGGAAGCGGCTATAGTAAGAATTGAAGACGAGGAATACTAAATGAAATACATTAGCACTAGGGGAGGGGAGGAAGTTTCCGGCTCCCAAGCTATTATAAAAGGCATCGCCGATGACGGAGGGCTTTACGTTCCAAAGTCCTTCCCAAGGCTAGGCCAATTAGAGGATTTAAAGGACTTAGGTTACAAGGAGTTAGCAACCTTGGTCCTAGGCCTTTACTTTAACGAACTTGAAGATGAGATGAAGGGCCTTGTTGATTTGGCCTATGACGGCAAGTTTCCATCAGAAGTAGTCCCTATCCATACAATAAATAAGGGCAACTTCCTAGAGTTGTTTTGGGGCCCAACCTCAGCCTTTAAGGACATGGCTCTTTGTGTATTACCTCATCTACTGACATCATCAATTAGAAATAGTGGAGAAAAAGATAGGGTCCTTATCCTAGTTGCTACATCAGGTGACACTGGTAAGGCAGCTCTAGAGGGTTTTAAAGACGTAGATGGAGTAGATATTATGATTTTCTACCCAAACGGAGGAGTTAGCGAAATCCAAAGGCTTCAAATGGCTACCCAGG
>CAZFXW010000063.1:7029-7651 GCA_964523385.1 uncultured Peptoniphilaceae bacterium
TAGCCAAAGAGCTTCACAAAGACTTGATCACGCTCAATGTTCCAGAACTCAGGAACAAGTATTATGGTGAAACCGAGAAGTTGATTAAGAAAGCCTTTGGCGAGATGCGTGAAATGGCTACCCAGGAAGGGAAAAATACATATGTTTACGCCATTGAAGGCAACTTTGACGACGCCCAGACATCCGTCAAAGGTCTATTTACTGACCCAGACCTAGAGAAGACCTTGGCAGACCATGCCTATAAGTTTTCTTCAGCTAACTCTATTAACATTGGTAGGCTAATTCCGCAGGTAGTCTACTACATCCACGGCTACTTTGACCTGGTAAAGAAAGGTCAAATCCAACTAGGGGATGAGATTAATGTAGTAGTGCCTACAGGAAACTTTGGTAATATCCTAGCTTCCTACTATGCCAAGGAAATGGGTTTGCCTATAGATAAATTTATCGTAGCGTCAAATGACAATCACATCCTAACAGATTTCTTTAACACAGGTGAGTATGACTCAAACAGAGAATTGCTTTTGACTTCGTCCCCATCTATGGACATTTTAGTTTCATCTAACCTTGAGAGGCTTCTCTACCATGTAGCGGAAGATAAGGATCAGGTTGGCCAGGCTATGAA
>CAZFXW010000064.1:0-7244 GCA_964523385.1 uncultured Peptoniphilaceae bacterium
TCTGCGAAAGCCCAACTTCTTATCTAATCTACTATGTTGCCTATACTCTGGGCCTAGAGGATATTGAGCTAATTTTAGTTAGGGTAAACTAAAGATGGGTAAATTAAAAATCGGCAAATCTGGAAGACTTTTCCGGATTTGCCGATTTTATTTAAATAATAAAACCAAAAAAGGCTGCTCCCAAAACTATAATGGGTGCTGGGATTTTCTTCGATAGGAGCATTAGTGTGGCTACAATTAGGATAATATAGCTGAATATATCAGCTGGCAGTTTGATGATTTGATTTATGGCTGTCATGGCGATTAAACTGGCCGCAGTAACTGTCACTCCCCTAAGAAAATGGCTCATCTTTGGACTTTCAGTCATGGTCTTCCAAATGGGAAAAATGAAGTAAACTAGCATTATTCCTGGAGCAAAGATGCTAAAGCCTCCTAGGATGCCAGCTAAAAATGAATAACCTGAGCCAGCAAAGGATCTAGAGGAGACAAAGGCGGCAAAGCTAAAGAGAGGCCCTGGAACGGCCTGGTCTATTGCGTAGCCAGCTAGGAAGTCTTGGAGTGAAATTAAAGACTGGGACTGGACAAAGTCCTGAATCATCAGCGGAATGACTATCTGACCTCCTCCGATAACCGAGTAGCCGTAGCGGTAGAAAGATGTGTAGAGGGTTAGCCAAGGGACCCGAACCCAGTGGATTAGCCTCTCGTTTATTAGGGCCAGACCAATAACCAAAACCAGAATTATCCATCTAGGCCTATAGCTAGACTTACCAGAGCCAAATTCCTTTAAATGAGGAAAAAGGTATGCAAAGCCTCCTAATATAAGGAGAACTGGCACTACCCATATAGAATAACTTGCAAATAAAAGCCCTAAAGTTAGGATAAAAAGATAGAAAAGCCAATCTATGGTGCTATTCAAGACTTTTCTTGATATGCTAAAGGCGGCATAAATTATAAAGGCTACAGCTGCTGCAGGCAAATAGGTAATCAGGGGCTCCCAGGCCTGACTTGAGTCAATATGGGTAAAGAAAACACCTATCAGACTCATTATCACTATGGCTGGCAGAACCCATACTAGAAAAGACAGAAAAGCCAGCAGTGGACCGCCTACATAGTAGCCGATAGCAGTGATAGTTTGAGTCGATGAAGGCCCTGGGACCAAGGCAAAGAGGCCGATAAATTCTGTCAACTCCTCCTCTGTTAGATACTTCTTTCTTTCCACCAATATTGATGACATGACCCCATAATGGGCCTCTGGCCCTCCATAGGAGCCAAGGGAGCAGATAAAGATGTCTTTTAAAAATTTTAACCAAATTGAATTAATCACAAAAGAGCTCCTTTCCTTTATATCTGTTTTTATTTTCTACTAACCTCTTACCCAAATTCTGTTTTATATTCTATTATTTACAAAGATTTTACATAAGAAACAAACAATCACACTTGTATAGACTAGCTTTATTGAAGCTTACCTCTCTTTTTTAACAAAAAAAGCCCTATCCCTGAGGATAGAGCTTAAACTTTTTTATTCTGCTATGAGCTGGGCTACTAGGTCTTTGGCCTCTAGAAGATTTTCTGCTTCCGGATTCCAGTTAACCTTGATTTCATCGTCTATAACTTTAAAGCCAGCTTCTTCTAACTTTTCCCTAATAACTTTGTTACCCTCGCCGGACCAGCCGTAGGTACCAAAGGCAGCTGCCTTTTTGTTTTTAAACTTTAGACTCTTTAAGAAATAGAGCCAGCCAGCCATTGAACCTAAGACTCCATTTAGATAGGTTGGGCAACCGACGGCTATGGCCTTGGACTTAAAGACTTCGGTCATTATATCGTTTTTGTCGTCATTGCCTAAGCTCATTACGATAACCTTCGTGTCTGGAGACTGGGCGTTAACCTCTCTGGCAATTTCATGGGCCAATTGTCTGGTCCCATTCCACATAGTATCGTAGACTATAGTTATCTGATCTTCCTGGTAACCATCTGCCCACTTGGCGTAGGCTTCTACAATTTGAAGAGGATTCTCCCTCCAGATTACTCCATGGCTAGGAGCTATTATATCTATAGGAAGTTCTAGGCCTACAATTTCCTCAATCTTCCTCTTTGCCAGTGGGGCAAAAGGATTGAGAATGTTGGCAAAGTACTTCATAGCCTCTTCCCAAAGCTTACACTGGTCTGCCTTATCGTTAAAAAGCTCTTCAACAGCAAAGTGTTGGCCAAAGGCATCGTTGGAAAAGAGAATATTATCTACTGTCATATAGGTAGCCATCGAATCGGGCCAATGGAGCATTGGCATCTCTACAAATATCAGCTCTTTGCCATTGCCTATATCCAGCTTATCTCCTGTCTTTACAGTTACAAAGTTCCAATCTGGATTGTGGTACTGGCCAACCAGTGACTTTTTAGCATTGGCCGTACAGTAAAGGGGAACATCTGGTATCTCCCTCAATAGCTCAACTAAGGCTCCCGAATGGTCTACTTCACCGTGGTTGACCACTATGTAGTTGATATTTTCTAGGTCTACTTGAGCCTTAAGATTCTCAACAAATTCGCTGGAGTGGGGCCTCCAAACCGTATCTATAAGGACTATCTTTTCTTCTTGAATTAAATAAGCATTTTGACTAGAACCTCTGGGAACCGAGTAATCATCGCCGTGAAACTTTCTTAGCTCCCAGTCTATCTTGCCTATCCAGTATACATTGGACTTAATATGTTTTTTCATATGAACCTCCCACTTACCTATACCCATAAAGAACCATTATTATATTATTTACTAATTAAGAATTTCCTCAGATAAAAAACCTAAGTGGAGTAGGTCAATTTTTTCTTCCTCAGTAAAGTCTACTCTCTATCTCTCTTCCATAAAACCTAGTAGTTTTTTGCCTCTCTCTAAGATAGCCTCTCCAGTCCAGTCCTCATAGGCTGCTACTTCTATCTCCGAATGAGAGCCGTGGGAGTAGCCCCTTCTCCTGCCATCCCTTGGATTTTTCTTTTCTGGAAAGCTGATGTTCTGCAGGGAAGCATTAATACTATGGGCTAGGAGCAAGAGATTACCTAGGCTCTGGCAGAGATTCCTTTTTTCTTTCTCATCATAGGCTTCAAATTTTTCTATCCAGTAGGGATCTTCCATGGTTTGGGGCAGGATGTGCTCAATAGAAACCTTATCTCTTTGATTCTTACTGAAAACTTTCCAATCTGCCCTATCTATATTCTTAACTTCTGCAAGGCTCAACTCATACTCAAAGAGAAAATATTTTAAATAATTCCAACTGTAAAAACCCTTTTCCTGCTTAAAGAGCTTGCTGATACTGGCAATAAAGAGCTTTTTGTTAGTCTACTCATCCCTATTTGTATTTTCTCTAGTCTCCTCAGTTAGTTCCTCAATATCAATATTGCCTAGTAAGAAATCTCTACCCACTCGGTAATAGTTACTGCTTTGGTAGGATGAGTTTATTCTGGCCATTCTAAAGTTGATAAAGATAAACCTTTCGATCTCCTTTTATAGGTCCACTCTCTGACTAGAGCTTACAGAGTCACCTAAAGATAAGGCAATTGCAACTATTGGTCTAAAATAATTAATACCTATCTTATTTAGCTTTAGAACCCACTCTTACTCTTCTTCGGATAAGGGAGTGTTGGGGTAGTTTGGAAAATGAGACAGGTACCAGTACTGGGCAAAGTCAATATCCTTAGTATCCTCAACTATAAAATCCTCTATTAATTCTAAATTAATCTCATTTTGATTATGAATTTTTCCAAACATTATATGGTGAATTGGTCCTATAAATAAGCTCATATTTCCTCCTTAATTTTAATCTCTACTAATTTTATCGGGCATCTGCCTAGCTTTCAGTAACTTATGTTACAGCTGTTAGAAGAGTTAAGAAGAAAATAAAAAGCCCAGACTATTGTCTGAGCTAATGTCCACATTAATCAAGATAGGTTAAATGTCTATTCTTTTAACACTAGTGCTAGCGTTTCCATTTGGCTAAAATAACCTATATAAGTGTAATTACCTATAAATAATAATCCAATATTCCAATGGCCCTAACTGGAGAACCGTCACCTTCTTTTATTTTTAGAGGAAGGCCAATAAATAGAAAGGTAGAATTTAGGGGGACATTTTCTACATTTACTAGGTCGGTATAGGTGATTATTTGTTTTTTCAGCAGAGCTCTCTCTAAATCTTGGGTTAGAGGCCCACCAACGAAAGAAGGCTTGTGCTTTAAAAGCTTATCTAAAATTCTCATGCTAACTTCCTCTGAGAATAATAGGCCTAGGTTCTTTGGCCAAAGTCCCTCTGGCTCTACCCGCTCTGCAGGTCCAATAAAATGGCTAAGAGGGATCTCGTCTAAGTTTTTACCCTCTTTATCCATATGGGAAAAAGCGTCAACATGAGTGCCTGTATGGCTACCTAAGGATAACTTTCGCAACTCCCAAGTATGTGTGTCATACTGGTGGACCTTTTCAACTTTAATATCTGGATCTCCAGGATATACCTCCATACCATGGTAGATTGTCTTAGTAAAATCAATTATTTGCATTTTTCTCCTAATATTAGAATTTAAATTTTCTTACTCAGCAAGCTCTGCCCTTAGTTTGACACCTGCATAATAGATTGGGTCTCTAGCTCTTGAGAATGGCGGTGAGTAAGCTAGGTCCATAAACATTAAGTCCTCAGCCCTAGCGCCTAGGCTTATAGCTGTTGCCAGTACGTCTAACCTTTTATCTACTCCTTCGTAGCCTAGGACTTGGGCTCCTAGCAGCTTGCCATCTTCTTTATCGGCAACTAGCTGGATGTATATGGGCCCTCCTCCCATTGACTCGGCCTTAGATATAGATTCGCTTATTACCGAAACTGGCTTGTATCCAAGGTCTTTTGCCTCTTCCTCTGAGTATCCTGTGGTTCCAACAGCTAGGTCAAAGATACGATAAATTCCAGTTCCTAATATACCTTTAAATTCTAACTCTACACCAGAAACATTCGAACCTGCTATAACTCCTGTTTTGTTTGCAGTAGTACCAAGGGGCTTGTATATTTGCTTCTTATCTATTACTGAAAACACTTCTACACAGTCCCCACAAGCGTAGATATGGTCAAAGTTTGTCTTCATAAATTCGTCTACTAAAATAGCACCAAGTTCACCAAGTTTTACCCCTGCTTCTTTAGCTAGTTTAACCTCAGGTTTGATACCTGTTGCTATTAGCACAAGGTCTGCCTCAATTTCTCTGCCGTCTTTAGTGATTAGCTTTTCGTCGGCGATTGATTTTGTATCAGCATCTTTGTAAATTTTAATATTGTGTTCAATAAGATGGTCTTCTATCATTTCGTCAAATTTTTCATACATCTTAGTTAGTCCCGAACGGACAAGTAAATTGACGTTCATACCCAAAGACTTAAAGACCTCTACCATCTCCATTCCTATAAAACCTGAGCCTAGAATGGCAACTTCTTTAGGCTCCTTGTTTTTTATATAGGTCTGGATGGCTATCATATCATTGACATTTCTTAAGACAAAAACGTGATCCTTGTCAGCTCCTTCAATTGGTGGAGCCTTTGCCTTAGCCCCAATAGCAATTATTAGCTTGTCGTAGTGGTCTTCAAATATTTTATCGTCTTTAAGTTTTTTTACCCTAACTTTCTTTACTTTAGGGTCGATGGCTAGGACCTCATGCTCGATTAATATATCAATGTTTCTGTCTTTCTTAAAATCCTCAGCAGTTCTAGGTACTATTGACTCAAAACCCTCTATTTCCCCTGCCAAATAATAAGGCATGGAACAAGCACCATAGGATATATACTTATCTTTTTCATAGACTATAATTTCAGCCTCTGGGTGGTTCCTTCTTATTTCTGCAGCTGCAGAGGTACCCGCCGCCACTGCTCCTATAATTATAACTCTCATAAACAACCTCCAATGGATTGATTTGTTATTGATTGAATGCTTATACAATAGCTAATACCCATATCCTGCTCTTAGTAAAATAAATCGGGACTATCGATAAGTGATTTAATTTAATAAAATACACTTTAAAGGCCAAATTTGCCAGATAATTGGCTTGTTAGCATATATATTCGCGTATAATTTCACCTTCATTCGAATTTCTAATATGGGAATAGAGTAGGTTAATTTCTTCATAATTATTTTCATCTATGGGAATAGGGGAAATAGAGGAAATAGGCTCAAGGGACTCTTGGAAATCTTGATAGGATACGTCCTTTTTATACCTGTATTTATTTAAAATTTGCCCTTGGGATATTAAGTAAATAAAGTTTCCAGAAGGCCCCTCTTCTTTGTAGACTAATTTTTTCCTATACAAATTATTAAAATCAAAGAGCCTTGAAGATATATAAGACATTATTTTATGCAAGTCCCTATAGTAGATGGCACGTTCAAAGTAGAGATCTTTCGAAGACTCTTTCATTTTTCTTTCAAGTTCAAATAAAAATAAATCCATATAATTTCTTTCGGAAAGAATTTTTTCCATTGCTTCTTGGGTGGTCTTTAAATCTTCCCCTAAAAGCTTAACTGTAAATAAATTGTAATGGAATTCTATTTTGTCATTAATAATTTTCATTGGGTAGATATTTTTTAATGAGTCAACAAGCTCATAAATGAGTCTACTTTTCCTAAAGGGTCCATATTTACCATCATATTTATAAGTCAATATATTTTTATCTATGTCCAAATAAGTTAGTCTAACTCTTCTATTATATTGTTTATTATAGATAGGCTTGTTAGCTTTTATTTCTCTAAGCTCTAAAATTTTTGCCTCCAGGTGGGTGTCTGTCTCTACTATTTGAATCTCACTAACACTATGGACCATTCTTTGGATTCTTTCTGATTCGATGCTAGTTCGAAAATAGGATTGAATCCTTGTCCTTAAGTTTTTACTCTTGCCTATGTATAAAATCCTTCCTTGTGAATCTAGCATCTTGTAGATTCCCGGATTGTTAGAACAGTTTTTTATAAATTCTTTTAGATTTTCTTTCAAAACACACCCTCCTTCCTAATATACTGTTAATTATCAAATATCTATAGAAGGCTGATATACATGTTTCCAGCTCTATATTTTCTCTAGCAATGCTACGGTCTCCACATGTTCGGTCCAAGGGAACATATCCACTGGCTGGATTTTTACCACATTGTACTCTTCTCTCAGCTCTTTTATATCTTCTACCAGTGCCTCTGGGTTGCAAGAAACATATACAACTTTTTCTGATTTAAGCTTTAAAAGTCCGTTTATAGCATTTT
>CAZFXW010000065.1:0-4583 GCA_964523385.1 uncultured Peptoniphilaceae bacterium
TAAGGAACACTCTAAGTGTCCATCATCAGCTGAGGGTGGCCACCTAGGACCTTTTGGACCGGGTATGATGGTACCTGAGTTTGACAAGATGGCCCAGGAGCTTCCACTAGGTGAAATCTCTGAGCCAGTAAAAACTGACTTTGGCTACCACATTATCAGGGTAGATAAAAGAGAGGGTGGAGCACCGCTAGCCTTTGACGAGATTAAGGATGAGCTTATGACTCAGATGAAGATTCTAAAGCAGCAGGACCAGTACACGCAGTTAACTACCAGCCTTAGAGACAAGCACAAGGTTGAACTAATAGACTAGGAGTTTTTATGGATAAGGAAAATATGGAAGAGTTCGAACCTCAAGAGGACATTAGTATAGATGATATTGAGGTCCTTCAGTTGGAAATGGAAGAGGGTGGCAACCTAGAGACTCAGGTTGTAGGCACTTTTATGCTGGATAATCAGGAATATATTGGCTTGGTTAGCTCTGAAGACGATATGGTCCTCTTATACAGATATATAGAAATCAGCAAGAATCCCCTTGAGTTCGAACTAGAACAAATTGAAGATGACGACGAGTTTGACGCAGTTTCCGATGAGTTTTTCAGTATATTTTTAGAAGAGGAATAGATGTACAAGATGATTTGCCTGGATTTAGATGGGACTCTCTTAAGGGATGACAAGCTCATCGATAAGTCTACTCTAAATTACTTAAATGACCTGGCAGATAAGGGTATTGAAATCCTTATTGCTACAGGCAGGCACTATGACTATGCTAAGTACCTAACTCGGGGACTGAGTGAAGATAGGATAATAGTCTCTAACAATGGAGCTGGGGTTTTTGATGCAGCAGGCTGGAGGATTTTCACAAATCCTCTGCCAGTTAGCACAGCTACAGAGATTTTAGAACGAGCCTACAGAAAGGACTACTGTCCTTATGCTTATGTAGACTGTACTTTCCACGGTTGGGATCTAGGAGTAGTAGGAGACATTGATTGCTCTGACTTTGAGGGTGTGGTGGTCAGGAGTATGGACAGGATAAAATCCTTGAATATGGATTTTGTTTTTGAGGAGGTTCTGTCGGTAGTTGTTTCAGGCCATATTGGCGAGATGACGGACTTGGCCCAAAGGCTAGAGTCTTCCTTGGAAAATCTTAGCTACCACGTTATGCCTATGGACTTTGATGACTACGCTATGCTTGAAGTTATGGCTGCTGGTGTGAATAAATGGACTTCTATAAAGAAGTACGGGGTTATGA
Organism: uncultured Peptoniphilaceae bacterium; assembly: GCA_964523385.1. Taxonomy (GTDB): domain Bacteria; phylum Bacillota; class Clostridia; order Tissierellales; family Peptoniphilaceae; genus CAZFXW01. Next base: position 1,250 of record CAZFXW010000065.1, read on the forward strand.
GGGGAATCAGCCCAGAAGAAGTTATCGCCTTTGGGGACCAGAGAAATGACTGGGAAATGATCCAAGGAGCGGGTTTAGGCATAGCTATGAGAAGCGGCTGTAAGGAGCTGCTGGAAATGGCTGACCTTGTCAGCAAGGAAGATAATAACAATTCGGGTATTTACCATGAATTGAAGGAAATATTTGGTGATTTACATTAGGGAATTATACAATGTTTACTCTCATTATTTAGGAGAAAGGTATGGGGCTAAGGTCTATAAGCTACCTATTACCCTAGGCGGAACTTGCCCAAATAGAGATGGGAAGCTAGGCTATGGTGGTTGCCACTTTTGTGGTGAAGAGGGAGGGTCCTTTGAAAATTTAGACCCTAAGACTTCTGTAGCCCAGCAGATAGCAATAAATAAGGACTATATTGGATCTAGGTATGGGGCTGAGAAGTTTATCGCTTATTTTCAAAACTATACTAATACCTATATGCCTTTTGATAACTTTAAAGATGTAATCCTGGAAGCGGCTGGTGAAGATGTGGTAGGGATTTATATTTCCAGTAGACCTGACACTATAAGCATCCAGCAACTGGAATTTCTACGGCAAGTTAAGGAAGAAAAAGGTGTGGATATTCTTTTCGAGATTGGGTTACAAACTTCTAATTATCGGGTATTAGATAGGATAAACAGGGGCCATGGCCTCGGTGAATTCATAGATTCTATTATTATGTCTAAAAAATATGGAATAGAATCCTGTGTTCATGTTATAATAGGACTACCTGGGGACGAGAGAATCGATACCATAGAAACAGCAACTATTCTTTCGGCTCTTGAAGTCGAACAAGTTAAGCTCCACGCCCTCTATGTATTAGAGGGTACTGTCTTTGGGGAGATGTATAAGAAGGATGAGTTAGAGCTAATCTCCTTAGAGGAATATGTGGATAGGGCTATCCTTTTCCTTAGACACTTGTCTGAGGATGTGGTTGTCCAAAGGTTGGTTGGGCGGAGTACAGAAGAAGCTTCGTTGTTTTCCAATTGGGCGACTTCTTGGTGGAAGATTCGAGATATGATAGTTGAAAAAATGAAAGAAAATAATTACAAGCAAGGTGATTTATGTCACCTTATAAAGAAAGGTGGAATTTAATATGGTTAAATTTGTATTAGGACCAAGTGGAAGTGGAAAGACTAAGTGGCTTATTGATCAGGCCAACGACGAGAAAGCTAAGGGCAACGGTAATATCGCCTTTATCGATACTGATGACTCTCACATCTTTTCCCTAAACCATGACATTAGATTGGTAAACGCAGCAGACTTTAAGATTTCAAATACTAAGGAGCTTTACGGCTTCCTATGCGGTTTGATTTCTAGAGACTATGACGTTGAGAAAATCTACATCGACGGCATCTACGACATTATTAATTTTAACCTAGACACTTTTACTACTCTAGTTGAGAGATTGGATTACATATCCAAGGAATACGAAGTTGAGTTCTTAATGGGTATGGATAAGGCAATGGAAGACCTTCCAGAAAATCTAAGAGCTAACGCTGTTGAATTAGAAGCTTAAAGAAGTGGCCGTCGAAAGATGGCCTTTTTTTCTTATGACTTATTTAGACAAGCTATTGACCAGGTTTTTCAAGGCCAGGGAAAGGCTTATTATTAATCTTTTAGAGGGCAGGATAGACAAGGGTCAGTTTCTTTCAGAGAATTACCTGCTGATTCAAAATCAAAGTATGAGGCCCTTTGTAGACTTAAAGAATTTGGATATTTGCCTTTACAATTATCAATACTACAATGTCCTAGCTAAGCACAGTATCCAACAGGCAAATGGAGCAAGGACATTTAGAGATCGGGACCAATTTAGAAACCGTGCAGAAAATTACTACATAGAAAAGGACAAGGCTACCCAGGCCTTTGTAGGTCTGGCTGATCAAGCTGACTTAGAGGCCTATCCTCTGATTATGGATTCTACCAGACTCGACCAGGTCCTCTTCGAAATCAATTATATGAATAGGGATTATGTGGTGCTCCACTCTATGTCTGACCAGATTAGGGCAAGTTTGACGGCCAAAGGGGTCTTTAAAGAAGAGCCTAGGCTATCCCTTATCAATCATTATATAAACGAAGAGTATTGATAAATACCAATGTAAACAGACAAGAAAAAAGGGCCTAGGGCCCTTTTTATTTTAATAAAGTATTTATTATTTCCTCGCTGTTCTGTCCTATGGTAAATTTAAAATTACCGCTAGGCAATTCCTTTGCTCCAAGAGCTAATCCAAAGTCCTTGGCAAAGGCTTCTTTATCAGCAATTAAACCATATTCAAATAAGATATTTCCTATACCTTCTGCAGATGTACCTGCTGGTATTACAACGTCTACACTTTCTCCCACAAGACTGGATGAGTCTAGTTTTTCAGAAACTGTATCTACAACTTGGCTTCCCTTTGCTAGAAATTCTATATTGGTGCCAAAGAGGAGCTGTAGCCTCCAAATTATTACTACTATAGCAAGACCTATTATTAAAAGCATAAGTAAGTATTCAAATAAATCATAAATTGTATCTATTATCCAGGTAAATGCTCTCATTTTTCACCTTCCTTTAAACGTGATATAATATAGTATAACATAGCAGGTGATTTTATGAGAGATATTAAGATAAATAATAATGACGTAGGCCAGAGACTTGACAGATTTGTAGGAAAGTACCTTCCAAAGGCTGGTTACGGTTTTATTCAAAGGAATATTAGGCAGAAAAGAATTAAAATAAATAGGAAGAATTCTAAAGCTGGAGATTTTTTAAAGGCTGGCGATGTGGTAAATTTCTTTATATACGACGAAGTTTTAGATCCGCTAATGGATGATAGACGCTTTACCATTACTAAGGAAAATGTGGACTTTATCTATGAGGATGAGAATATTGGGATTATATATAAGCCAGCAGGTGTTTTGACCCAGGGTGATGAGACAGGAGATGAGTCGCTGGTAGACAGGTTTATCTCTACTTTAATTAAGTCTAATGAATTTGAACCAGAGGAGGAGGCTAGCTTTGTGCCAGCCTTTGCAAATAGGCTGGATCGAGGGACTGCAGGCTTGCTTTTAGGGGCTAAGAAGGCTCAGGCCCTAAGGGAACTTAACCGGGGACTGAGGAAGAGAAGTATAGCTAGACTCTACAAGGCCATAGTGGTAGGTGAAGTTAAGGAGGATATGATCTTTGACCAGCCTCTTTTAAAGCTTGAGGACAACAGGGTTATAGTCTCAGAAGATGGACAAGAGGCTAAAACTATTCTTAGGCCTATCGATGTACGGATGGGCTATTCGCTGGTGGAACTTGAGCTGGTAAGCGGAA
>CAZFXW010000065.1:4593-7006 GCA_964523385.1 uncultured Peptoniphilaceae bacterium
GTTCACTTGGCAGAAGCTGGTTTTCCAATAATAGGCGATAGGCTTTACGGTGACCAGAGGGAAAACCAAAAGCTAGCCAGCGTTGGATTAAATAATCAGTATCTCCTATCCTATGGCATTGGCTTCCAAGACTTAGGCCAACCTTTAGATTATTTAAATGGCAAAAGTTTTTACTTAGAGGATTATCCTAGGGATATTGAGAACTATTTTTTTGGCGAGGAGGAAAAATGAGCAAGATTTTGTTGGTTGAAGACGAGGAGAGTATAAGAAAATTTACAAAACTTTCCCTTGAGAGGGAAGGTTTTGAAGTTTTAGAGGCTGGTACAGGAGAAGAAGGAGTTATTATGGTCAAAGAGGAAAAACCTGATGTGGTGATTCTCGATATTATGCTACCTGGCATCGACGGCTACCAGGTTTGTGAGGCCATTAGGGCTGATTACCCTAATATTGGAATTATCATGCTAACTGCCAAGACCCAGGACGTTGACAAGATTATTGGCCTTGAATCGGGTACTGATGACTATATGGTCAAACCCTTTAATCCTAAAGAATTAATACTGAGGATAAAATCTTTAATCAGAAGGATTAGCCTATCTGAAGACAACGAAACAATCAAAGATGGGCCTTTTGTCTTAGATAGGTACTCAAGGTCCTTTACTAAGAACGGTGAACCTATTGACCTAACTCCAACTGAACTTTCTATAGTAGGGCTATTTATGGAGAACCCTGGCAAGGCCTTTGATAGGTCAGAACTTTTGGATAGGACCTGGGGTGAGGATTATATAGGGGAGACCAAGATTGTCGATGTAAACGTCAGGAGGATTAGATCTAAAATTGAAGATAATCCAAGTGATCCTGAATATTTAGAAACTGTGTGGGGGATTGGGTATAGATGGAGGCAAAAGTAGGCAAGGATCTTAAACCTAGTATAAGAAATAAGATAATTGGCAATTATCTATTTATCTTTATTATCGCTATATTTATCTTTGAGATTTTTCTTATGTATTCTATGAGATACTACTATTACTCTACGGTTGAAGGTCTCCTAAGATCCCAGGGCAAGTACTCCCAAGAGCTCTATGAGTCAAATTTAGCCGATGAGTCCCTAGAGAAGGTAATCCTTGAGGACAAGGATCAGTTCTATAGGCACAATAAGGTCCAGGTTCAAGTAATCGACAACTTTGGCGTTCTGCTCTTAGATTCGGCAGGTACTGACCTGGTTGGCAGTGAGATTTTAGCCGAGGATGTAAGTGAGGCAATTTCTGGAAAGAGCAGCAGGAGTATTAAGAAGATTGGGCCTGACAACGAAAATTCCATGTCTTATTCAATGCCCCTTAACAGTAGGGATAAGCAAGTGGGAATTATCAGGTTGACTACTTCATTAAAATTTGTTGACCAGATTGTCCTTAAAAGAAATGCTATATTTATCGGAGCAGGGATTATTCTTATAGTATTTCTGATAGTAGTTTCGGTTATTATTGCTGACTCTATTGTAAAGCCGATTAATGAGCTGACTAAGGTAGCTATAGATTTGGCTGGGGGTAATATGTCTAGGCAAGCGGTGGTCCACAGCGACGATGAGATTGGAAATTTGGCTCGGACTATTAACCATATGTCTGAGTCTATCAACGAGAAGGAACAGCTTAAGAATGACTTTATTTCTTCTGTTTCCCATGAGCTTAGGACTCCTTTAACCTCGATTAAGGGTTGGGCTGTCACTCTTCAGGATAATACGGAAGATGAGATTACTATCGAAGGCCTTCATATTATAGAAAAAGAATCGGATAGGCTTAAGGATATGGTAGAAGATTTGCTAGATTTTTCCAGCCTAACTTCGGCCAGGATTAAGTTTAACAAGGAGCTGGTAAATATAATAGAGATTGGCAGATCTATCCACAGGCAGCTAAGCCCTAGGGCAGCTAATCTCGGCATTGATTTGGTTATTAATTATGATGAAGAAGAGCTAATGATACTAGCGGACAAGAATAGGATTCGCCAGGTAATGATTAATATCTTGGACAATGCTTTAAAATTTACAGAGGACAAGGGTACGGTTATGCTTAATATCTTTGAAGAAGAGAATGATGTGGTTTTAGAGTTTATTGACACTGGTATTGGTATAGACAAGGACGAAATTCAGTTGATTACTGGTAAGTTTTTTAAGGGTAAGGATTCTAACTCCCATATAGGCCTAGGCTTGTCTATTTCTGAGGAGATAGTTAAGGGCCACGGAGGTTCTATGACTATAGAGTCTCAACTAGGCAAGGGAACTAAGATTACCTGTGTTCTACCAAAGGGTGGTAAAGATGGAGAATAGACTTTGGTTATTAATATTTTTGCTAGCCTTGATTGGATGTACCAATAGTGATGAGTTTCAGGTTGACAGTATAGTGGCAGACCTTGAGCCACCTAT
>CAZFXW010000066.1:0-6852 GCA_964523385.1 uncultured Peptoniphilaceae bacterium
GAGGCCCTAAGAAGACCTTGGTCTGTAAGGGTAAAAATCCAAAAGCTATAGAGTTCTTTACCAGTACCGGTTAGGGCATTGATCACAAAGGTAAGGATAATTATAAACTTAAGGGGCATTATACCCTTGATTATCATCATCGGTGGTATCTTGGCTAGAGCTACTACCGCCATAAGGCCGATAAAGACTGGGATATACTGGTAGAGGCTTTTAAGCATAAAAATCATTATCATAAAAATCCCTACTCCGATAATCTTAGTCCTTGGATCTAGGCTGTGGATTTTGCTGTCCGCATCAACATACTGACCAATGGTTATATCCTTGAACATTTGCCACCTCCAAAGTAATCCATAATATCCCTATAGGCTTCCTCTACAGTAAGGGGAAATGATTTAAATTCCGGGTATTTAACCCCCAGCTCTAGGGCGAATCGAGTAATCTCCGGTAGTCCTAGGTCTAGTTCTTCTAGCCTCTCCCACTGACCATATACCTCCCTAGTGGGTCCATCCATGGCTATTCTGCCTCCGTCCATGACCAGGACTCTGGTAGCCGATGCTGCAATCTCTTCCATAGAATGGCTGACTAAGACTATACCAGTTCCCTCCTTGTAGAGCTTTTCTACAATGGACAGAATCTCCCTACTGCCTTTAGGGTCCAGGCCAGCTGTTGGTTCGTCTAGAACCAATATTTCCGGGTTCATTGAGAGAACCCCAGCTATAGCCACCCTTCTCTTTTGCCCTCCTGAGAGTTCAAAGGGGGACCTGTCTTTAAATTCCTCAAAATTCAAGCCTACTAACTCCATTGCATTTTTAACCCTAGAGTGGATCTCTTCTTCATCTAAGGCCATATTCTTTGGGCCAAAGGCTATGTCCTTATAGACAGTTTCCTCAAAAAGCTGATACTCGGGATACTGAAAGACATAGCAAACCCTTTGCCTTATCCTATGAAGATCCTTAGCCGACTGAATTCTATGGCCATCTACCAAGACTTGGCCCTTACTAGGGCTAAAGATTCCATTCATATGTTGGAGTAGGGTAGACTTTCCCGAACCTGTGTGACCTATGATTCCTAGAAAGTCTGAGCTATCGAAGGCTAGGTTAATGTCCCTAAGGGCATATATTTCCGAAGGTTTACCCTGGTTATAGATATAGTCAACATCAATAAATTCTATCTTCATATCTCTTCCACCAATTCCAATACGTTTAGGGCTCCTGGCTCTTTAGTAAGACCAGCATCGTAGAGCATCTTTGATAGCTTAGTAACCTGAGGTACTCCCAGATGGAGGGATTCTAAGAGCTCTACTTCTTTAAATACTTCCCTTGGACTACCTTCTAAGACTATTTTCCCACTATCCATAACTACCACCCTATCTGCTAAGGTAGCCTCGTTCATAAAGTGGGTTATATTTATTATAGTAATCCCCTTATCCTCGTTTAACCTTAGGGCTGTCTCCAATATCTCGGCCTTACCATAGGGGTCTAACATAGCCGTTGGTTCATCCATAACTATACAGCTAGGCTCCATAGCTAGAACACCAGCTATGGCTATACGCTGCTTCTGACCGCCTGACAAAAGGGAAGGGTTTCTCCTCTCAAAACCAACCATTCCCACCATCTCTAAAGCGCCATCAACCCTTTTTCTAATTTCCTGGCTTGGCAGACCTAAATTTTCTGGCCCGAAGGCCACTTCTTCTTCTACTACTGTAGCCACCAACTGATTATCTGGGCTTTGGAAGACCATTCCACAACGGGCTCTGATATCCCATAGATTTGCTTCATCAGAGGTGTCTAGACCATCTACTAGAACCTTGCCCTCATCTGGCACTAAGATAGCATTGAGCATCTTTGCCAGGGTTGACTTGCCTGAGCCATTATGGCCTAGGATGGCCAAGTGCTCTCCCCTATTAACTTGTAGACTGACATTATCTAAGGCCTTTGGCCCTTCTTCTGAATAAGAAAAGCTAACATCTTTTAGGTCTATTATCTTCGTCATCTTTCCTCCAAAGCAAAAAAAGGCGGATAGCTCCGCCCATTTTCTATACTAATTCGAGAATAGCCATCTCCGTGGAATCACCACGTCTTGGTCCAAGCTTAAGAATTCTGGTGTAGCCACCTTCTCTTTCTGCATACCTAGGCCCAATCTCATCAAATAATTTTTCAACTACATCTTTCTTGTAGATGTAAGCCATAGCTTTTCTACGTGAATGAAGATCTCCTCTTTTTCCAAGAGTGATCATCTTTTCTGCAACCTTTCTAGTTTCCTTAGCTCTGGTCACAGTGGTAGTAATTTTACCATTTTCAATAAGAGATTGAACTTGATTTCTTAGCATTCCATCTCTATGATCTGCTCTTCTACCTAATTTTCTAGGTTTAGCCATTTATATCCTCCTTTCCCTAATCCTCGTCCTCTTCTGCAAAGTCTAGTTCAAGTTCGTCTAGCTTGCCTTGAACCTCTGCTAAAGACTTTTTACCGAAATTCTTAATCTTCTTCATTTCAGATTCTGTTCTCTGGACTAGGTCGCCCACAGTTTCAATTCCGGCTCTCTTCAGGCAGTTGAAAGCCCTCAGGGATAGGTCTAGTTCTTCAATACTGATAGCATAGGTTTCCATTAGGTCTTGTTCTTCGTCTTCCTCTTCTACCTCTTCTTCAACTTCGTAGTCTGGAAGGTCGATAAACAAGTCTAGGTAATCGATTAAGATTTTTGCACCTTCTGCAGTCACTTCCTGTGGACTTTGGGTACCGTTGGTCCAAACTTCCATAGTAAGAATATCAAAATCGATCCTGTTTCCAACTCTGTAGTCTCCTACTGTGAAGTTGACTTTTTCAACAGGTGTAAAGGATGCGTCGATTGGGATAATACCTACTGTCGTCGACTCTTCCGAGATTTCGATCAGCTCTTCCCCATCTTCCATTACAACTATCTCTTCATCCTCTTCTACTTCTTCGACCACTTCTTCTACCTGCTGTTCGGCTATTAAGTAGCCCTTACCATTTTCTACATGGAGTTCCATGTAGATTTCGCCGTCTTCAGCTATTGTAGCTATATGGTGGTCCTTATTGATTATCTCAATATTGGCGTCTTCGGAAATATCACCAGCAGTTACAGTCATTGGCCCCTTAACATCAAGGGTAAGGGTGACTGGAACTTCGGAGTAGCTCTTAATGGCTATTCCTTTAATGTTTAGGATGATTTCAGAAACATCTTCAATTACCCCAGGTATTGTAGAAAATTCATGTAGTACATCCTGGATAAATATACTTGAAACCGCTGCCCCAGGTAGAGTTGATAGAAGGACTCTTCTTAAACTGTTTCCTAGGGTTGTTCCGTAACCTCTCTCCAGAGGGGCTACGGAAAATCTAGCGTAATTTTCTTCTTCTACTATATCTAAAACTTCAATCTTGGTGTTAATTTCTCCTGGCATGAATACCTCCTTCGCCCTACACATAAGTGAAAGGAGATTACTTAGAGTAAAGCTCTACGATTAAGTGTTCTTCGATTGGTAGCTCGATGTCTTCTCTCGAAGGCTCAGCGATTACTTTTCCTACCATCTTTTCTTGGTCAACACTTACCCAAGGTACTGTATTACCGGAATTCTCAACAACTTCTTTGAACTTTCCGTTTTTCTGGCTCTTAGGCCTAACCTGGATTTCATCTCCGTTTGAAACTGCAAATGATGGAATATCTACTTTTGCTCCATTAACTAGGAAGTGACCGTGTACTACTAGCTGTCTCGCTTCTGGTCTTGAACCAGCAAAGCCCATTCTATAGACTACGTTGTCTAACCTCGACTCTAGAGATTCAAGCAGGTTTTCACCAGTGATTCCAGCCTTAGCGTCTGCCATATTAAAGTAGTTTAACATTTGCTTTTCGTTAATGCCGTAGAATCTCTTAACCTTTTGCTTCTCTCTAAGCTGCATTCCGTACTCAGTTACTCTCTTTCTACCCTGACCGTGTTGGCCTGATGGGTAGTTTCTCTTGTTAAGTGGGCATTTATCTGTATAGCATTTTTCTGCTTTTAAGAAGAGCTTTGTGCCCTCTCTTCTACATAATCTACATACAGGTCCTGTATATCTTGACATTAAACCCTCCTATACCCTTCTTCTCTTTGGCGGTCTGCATCCGTTATGTGGAATTGGAGTAACGTCCTTAATTAGGTTAATCTCCAGTCCTGACGCTTGAAGGGATCTAATTGCCGCCTCTCTACCGGACCCAGGTCCTTTAACATATACCTCAACTGACTTTAGCCCGTGCTCCATTGCTTTTTCTGCTGCTACTTGAGCTGCTTCCTGAGCTGCAAATGGAGTTGACTTTCTTGAGCCTTTAAAGCCAAGTTGGCCAGCTGATGCCCATGAAATTACGTTGCCGTTTAAATCCGACATAGTAACCATAGTGTTGTTGAAAGTAGATACGATATGGGCCTGTCCTCTTTCGATATTCTTACGTTGTCTTCTTCTTACCCTAGTTGCAGGTTTTTTCTTCTTAGCCAAATCTCTCTACCTCCTTTATTTCTTTGGACCTTTTCTAGTCCTGGCGTTGTTCTTTGTATTTTGTCCTCTTACAGGTAAACCTCTTCTATGTCTGTTACCTCTGTAACAGTTAATCTCCCTAAGTCTCTTAATGTTTAGAGAAATTTCCCTTCTAAGGTCACCCTCGATTTCATAATTGTCTAATTCTGTTCTAATGGCTTGTAATTCTGCCTCGGTTAGATCCTTAACTCTCGTGTCTGGATTTACTCCAGTAGCTTCTAGTACTGCGTTTGATCTAGATCTGCCAACACCGTAGATATAAGTAAGGCCGATTTCAACTCTTTTTTCTCGAGGAATGTCTACTCCTGCTATTCTTGCCACAAATCCACCTCCTAACCCTGTCTCTGCTTATGTCTTGGATTTTCGCAAATCACCATTACTCTGCCTCTTCTTCTGATGATTTTGCATTTCTCACAAATTTTCTTAACTGATGGTTTAACTTTCATAGTGCCTCCTGACTACTTCTTTCTCCAGGTAATTCTACCCTTTGTCAGATCGTATGGTGAAAGCTCCACTGTAACCTTGTCACCTGGTAGTATTCTAATATAGTTCATTCTCAGCTTACCTGAAATATGAGCTATGATTTCATGTCCGTTCTCAAGTTCAACTCTGAAAATGGTATTAGGTAGAGCCTCAACGACCGTACCTTCAACTTCAATTACGTCTTTTTTGGTCATGATCCTTCCTTTCATAAGGCATTAGATATTCTCTTATTCTCTCATTATTTTCCCTGACAGTTTCCTCTGGCTTATAGAAGTCAGGATGAACTGCCTTGTACTTCATTAAGTGTTTGATTTTCTTCTTTTTAGGTCTTTCTACACCTCGTAAACTTCCGTTTACGATAGTCACATAGTCTGAGTCTAAAATTTCAAATACCAGGAATATCCTATCCTTATCTCTTCCTGATTTGCTCTTTACCACCTGTCCTATTTCTAGGCTAGATGAGCCCTTTACCTTATCGAGCCAACCTTCTTTACTATCCCTTAAGGGCATTAATTATTTCCTTGGATATTACTTCTATATCTTGAGTTCCATCAAAGGATTTAATAAGACCTTGATCTTCGTAATAGGCTATAAGAGGTGCTGTTTCTTTTTCATACACTTCTATCCTATTTGCTACAGTCTTTTCATTGTCATCTTTTCTTTGGATAACTTCCCCTTCGCAGACGTCGCAGACTCCAGGAACCTTAGTAGGATTAGCATCAACGTGGTAGGTTGCCCCACACTTTGAACATACCCTTCTTCCTGAAAGTCTCTTAACCAATACATCTGCTGGAACTTCTATATTGATAACACAATCTAAGGAGAGGTCTCTATCTTTTAGTCCACTATCCAATGCCTCAGCCTGAGGAATGGTCCTAGGGAATCCATCAAGTAAAAAACCATCTTCACAGTCTTTTTCATCTAGCCTGTCCCAGACAACCCTCGTGGTCAGTTCGTCTGGCACCAACTTACCTTCTTCTAGGTAGGCTGATACTTCTTTACCAAGATCAGTTTCACCAGCTATATTAGCCCTGAAAATATCTCCAGTAGAAATATGAGGTAGGTTAAATTCTTTCACTATGTTGACAGCTTGAGTTCCCTTGCCCGCACCTGGCGGTCCTAAAAGTATTAATCTCATTTTATCTCCTATCTGTTTAAGAATCCCTTGTAATGTCTCATCAATAGCATTGACTCTAATTCTTGTACTGTATCTAAAACTACACCTACGACGATGATAATAGCTGTACCACCGAAGCTTATGTGAAGGTTAAAGATAGCTGAGAGGATAGTTGGCAGAATATATAAAATAGCCAATGCCACCGCTCCGATTAGAGTAACCCTATTTACGATATTTGCTAAAAATTCACTTGTTGGTCTTCCCGGTCTAATTCCTGGGATAAAACCACCCTGTTGCTGTAGATTTTTCGCGTACTCGACAGTATTAAACTGCATGGTGTTGTAGAAATAGGCGAAGAAAATTATCAGTAGAATTGAAATCAGATTATAGGGTATTGCTCCCGGCCATCCCATGGTGGAGAAATACTTCTGAACATTTGCTACTGCTCCCTCTCCCATCAGGCCAGCCACCATATAAGGCATGGTCAAGATAGAAGACGTGAAGATTACCGGCATAACACCACTCATGTTTACCTTAATCGGTATGTGAGTAGCTTGACCGCCATACATCTTTCTTCCTACAACTCTCTTAGCATATTGTACGTTAATTCTTCTCTCACCCTGGGTGATAAGTACAACACCTACTATTACTACGATCATAATCACAACAATTAGCAGCAGAAGGAGTGGGTTGATCATGCCAGCCAATGCTGCGGACCCATATTC
>CAZFXW010000067.1:0-6724 GCA_964523385.1 uncultured Peptoniphilaceae bacterium
ACCAAGGTCATGAGGAATGTGGTGAAGATCTCTATAGATTCTAGCTCTTGGGTTGTTCCAAGACTTAAATACTGCTGTGATTGACTTTAAAAGCTGATCAGTTGGATCTTCAGGGAATTCTTCTCCTGTTTCCCTCTTGTAGACTTGTTTGTACTTCTGAATAATCTCTTTTAAAGCTTCAACACTTAAATCTGAGTCTAGTTCTACGTCATACTTCTTTTTTACATCTTCTAAAATCGTATTAAAGAATGAAAGAGGTACATTCATAGCAACGTCTGAGAACATCTGGATGAATCTCCTGTAGGAGTCATAGGCTAACTTCTCGTTGTTTGTAGAGCTAGCTAGGCCAATAGCAGCCTTGTCGTTCAGACCAAGGTTTAAGACCGTATCCATCATTCCTGGCATAGAGGAGACGGCTCCAGACCTTACTGCAAATAGAAGTGGATTTTCAGTATCAGAAAATTTCTTACCTAACTGATTTTCAACTTCTTCAATGTGCTGCTCAATTTCTTCCTTTAGGCCATCCCATAGTTCTTCGCCTTCTTCATAGAATCTCTTACAGGCATCAGTTGTTATGGTGAATCCTGGTGGTACATTTAAACCTAATCCAGTCATCTCGGCAAGGTTAGCACCCTTACCTCCCATAATAGAGCCCATATCTTTATTTCCTTCTTTGAATGAATATACATACTTTTCTGTCATACATTCCTCCTTAAATGATACTGCTGGTAGATCTTTTTATGTAGCTGATGATTATCTCAGCAGTTTCTTCGATAGCCCTGTTAGAGACATCAATAACAGGACAACCTATCTTTTTCATAATTTCTTCCGCATAGGTGATTTCTTCGAGTATTCTCGATAAATCACAGTAGGAAGACCCTTGTGGTAAACCTAAAGCTTTTAATCTCTCTTTTCTTATGAGATTTAGGTTTTCTGGTGAGTTGGTTAATCCAATAACCTTTCTAGAGGGTATTTGAAATAACTCCTCTGGTAGCTCGGTTTCTGGCACCAAGGGTATATTGGCAACTCTATAATTTTTGTTTGCAAGGTACATGGATAGGGGGGTCTTAGATGTTCTCGATACTCCAATGATGGTTAAATCAGCCTCTAAAACACCTCTTGGGTCCTTTCCATCGTCATATTTGACGGCAAACTCGATGGCTCTAACTCTTTGGAAGTAGTTTTCATCGAGTCTTCTCAAGGCTCCGGTTTTTCCAGAAGGCTCAATATCAGTTAATTTACCGATAGTTTCCAGTCCCTTGGTTAAAACGTCAACCCTTAGGATGTCTTTTTCATTAGCGTGTCCATCAAGATACTCTCTGAGTTCTTTATCAACCAGAGAAAAGAAAATGATAGTCCTTTCTGGATTTTCTATTTCATTTAATACATCTATGAGAACTGCCTTAGAAACAATATGAGAAAACTTTTTTATGTTATAGTCAAGGTCTTCATATTGGGATATGGCAGCCATGGCATTTTCCTCAGCTGTGTTTCCCAGTGAATCACTCAGTATAAAAAAATCAATTTTACTCAATTTTTCACCCCTTTATTCTAACCTCACGTACCTATTATACACAAGTTATCGCTACATTGTAAAGAACCAAAGTATCCAGATAATGAAAGCCTTTTCACAACACGGGATTTCTTGACAAAAACATATGACAATAATATAATTTAGCTAGAATTTAATAGGATATAGAAGGGGAGTAGTAACTTTGAATTTCTTCTACAGAGAGAGAACATTTGGTGAAAGTTCTTAAGTAAATTTATTGTGAAGTCGCCCTGGAGTCCAATTTTATGAGCTGGCAACTTTGTCAGAAATATAGGTGGTAACGCGGCCCTTCGTCCTATGGATAGGGCTTATTTTTTTGTGGAGGATTAAATGACAGAACAAAGAGAATTAGACAAAACATATGATCCTAGGGAGTTTGAGGATAGGATATACAAGACCTGGAAGGATGGAGGATACTTTAGGGCTGATGCAAAGTCAGAAAAGGAAGCCTTCACTATCGTAATGCCTCCTCCAAACGTAACAGGTGAGCTCCATTTGGGTCATGCTATAAATAACACCCTACAAGACGTACTTATTAGATGGAAGAGAATGGACGGCTATGAAGCCCTATGGGTGCCTGGTATGGACCACGCATCTATCTCAACAGAGGCTAGGGTTGTCGATAAGTTAAATAGGGAAGGAATTCAAAAAGAAGACCTTACCAGAGAAGAATTCCTAGAGGAAGCTTGGGAATGGACTGAGAAGTACGGCGGAACTATTAAGCATCAGTTAGAACAAGTAGGGGTTTCCTGCGACTGGTCAAGGGAAAGATTTACCCTAGATAGGGGTCTGTCTGACGCTGTAACTCAGGTTTTCATCAATCTATATGAGAAGGGTTTAATCTACAGAGGAGACAGGATTGTTAACTGGTGCCCGTCTTGTGGAACTTCTGTTTCAGATATTGAGGTTGAACATGAAGATATGGCTGGTAAGCTCTATCATATAAACTATCCAGTAGATGGGGAAGATGGATTTGTTCAAATTGCCACTACAAGACCAGAAACTCTATTAGGTGACTTAGCTGTAGCGGTTAATCCGCAAGATGATAGATATAGGGATTTAATTGGTAAAAATCTAATCCTACCCTTAGTTGGCAGAAAGATACCGGTTATCACTGACGACTATGTTGAGATGGAGTTTGGAACTGGTGCAGTTAAGATTACACCTTCCCATGACCCTAATGACTTTGAAGTTGGAGCTAG
The DNA here is from genome assembly GCA_964523385.1 of uncultured Peptoniphilaceae bacterium. Classification (GTDB taxonomy): domain Bacteria; phylum Bacillota; class Clostridia; order Tissierellales; family Peptoniphilaceae; genus CAZFXW01. Next base: position 2,755 of record CAZFXW010000067.1, read on the forward strand.
ACACGACTTAGGCCAATGTATCATCATGGAAGGAGATGGAACTATATCTGAAAGCTATGGACCTTATTCAGGCAAGGATAGGTTCGAAGCTAGGGCTATGATTGTGAAGGATCTTGAGGATCAAGGGCTCTTGGTCAAGGTTGAAGAACATGAGCATTCAGTTGGTCACTGTGAAAGATGTGAGACGGTTATCGAGCCTTTAGTTTCTAAGCAATGGTTCGTGAAGATGGAAGATATGGCAAAACCAGCTAAGGAAGCCTATGAAAATGGCGACTTAAAACTCTACCCAGATCACTTCGGCAGGCTATACACTAACTGGCTAGACGGAATTAGAGACTGGAATATTTCCAGACAGCTGTGGTGGGGCCATAGACTACCTGTCTACTATTGTAATGAATGTGGTGAATATACTGTCTCTAAGACTATGCCTGAGTCTTGTAAGTCCTGTGATTCAACAGATCTTCGTCAGGATGAAGATACATTAGACACATGGTTTTCATCGGCTCTATGGCCATTCTCAACTCTAGGCTGGCCTGATGAAACTGAAGATATGAAGAAATTCTTTCCAACAGATGTATTAGTAACTGGCTATGACATTATTTTCTTCTGGGTAATAAGAATGGTCTTTTCAAGTATTGAACAAACTGGACAGCTGCCATTTAAAGATGTTTACTTTAACGGCCTAGTAAGGGATGCAGAGGGTAGAAAAATGTCCAAATCTCTGGATAATGGTATAGACCCAATTGACGTAATCGAAGAATATGGTGCTGATGCCCTTAGATTTATGCTTGTCTCAGGAAATACTCCAGGTAATGACATGAGATTCTACATCGAGAGGGTAGAGGGAGCAAGAAACTTTGCCAATAAGCTATGGAATGCTTCTAGGTTTGTTATGATGCACCTTGATGAGGATGTGGAAGAGGATCTTTCCAAGGTTGAATTAGAATCAATAGACTATTGGATTCTAACCAAACTTGACAAGACTATTAAGTCTATGGAGAGAAATCTAAGTAGGTATGACCTGGGGATTGCTGGTTCTAATATCTATGAGTTTATTTGGTCAGAGTTTTGCGACTGGTATATAGAAATGGCTAAGGTAAGACTTTTCTCAGAGGACGAGTCTAGGAAAGGAGCTATTAAAGCTACTTTGCTATATACCTTAAAAGCTATTCTTAAGCTGCTTCATCCTTTCATGCCATTTATCACAGAGGAGATTTACTCCTATCTTCCTGGTCACGATGATATGATAATCGTCAGCCAGTGGCCAAAGGTTGATTCTACTTTTGTAGATGAAGAGGCAGAAAAGCTAGGTGAAATTATTAAGGAAGCTGTAAGTGGTGTTAGAAATGCTAAGTCTGAGCTAAATATTCCGCCAAGCAAAAAAGCTAACTTCTACATTCACTTGACCAATGAGGATCTGGCTCCTATATTTATTAATAACGCAGAGATATTTAATTCTTTGGCAGGAGCAGAGGATATTATCCTAATAGATGAAAAATTAAAGGAAGAGGCTATTACCGTCGTAAGAAGGGGTTATGAGATATTTATCCCCTTAGAAGGACTAGTAGATTTTGAAAAAGAGCTAAAGAGGATGGAAGCTGAAAAAGAAAAATTAGAGGGTGAAATCCAAAGAGCCCAAGGTAAATTAAATAACGAAAGCTTTACTAGCAAGGCTCCTGAACACATAGTCCAAGCTGAGAGAGACAAGCTTATAGGCTATCAAGAGCTTTATGATGAAGTATCTAAGAGAATAGAAGAACTGAGTTCTAGATAAAATAAGTGCCTTTTTGGCACTTTTTTTATTTTCTCTGATATAATGATATAAATTTAGAGGTGGCCAAATGAAAATTGAGATCGTTCTTGCCTTCAGTTTACTGATGATACTAGTTAGTATACAATATACTTTAAATAAAATACTTACAGAAATTCGCAATATTAGACAAATCCTACCCTATTTGAGAAAGGACCATAAAGATGAAGACTAAGATTCTTTTTACCGAAGAAGAAATTGACCTTATCAACCAAGAACTGGCAGATAAGATAAATGCCCACTATGATGGTGAGAGACTAATAGTTATATCGCTCCTTAGAGGCTCATTTATTTTCTGTGCTGATTTGGTTAGAAAACTTAAGGGAGATATAGTCATAGATTTTTTAACTACTTCTTCCTACGACCACGAGAAGATATCCTCTGGCTTTGTTCAAATTGTTACCGATATAAGGGAAAACCTTGATGGCCAGAATGTTCTAGTTGTTGATGATATTTTAGACTCAGGGAAGACTATGACTAGAATTATTGAATTCTTAAGTGAGAGAAATCCTAAAACTATAAAATCTTGTGTTTTACTGGATAAACCTTCTAGGAGAACCGAAGATTACGAGGCAGACTTTGTAGGGAGAGAAATTGAAGATCTTTTTATAGTAGGTTATGGGTTAAATTATGAGGATTACTACAGAAATACGCCCTATATTTTCTACTTTGAAGACTAAGATTCTAGAAATTCTGGATCGAGATTTATTCTCAGCTAATTTGCTCTGCCTAATAATCAGTCTCATGGTTATCTTTAACTACAAATATTTAGATTTTTTTCAAGGAAACTTAGCCTTTTTATTGAATCAAATTCTTTTAATTATACTACCCTATATTTACATAGAACTTAGAGGATGTAAGCTTAGGTCAAATAGCGGTTATAATCTTTCTAAAGGTTTGGTAAGTGGAGAGGCTATCTTGTATGCGGTAGTTTTGGTTATTTTTATCTACCCAGTTGTATTATTTATTAATCTCAACGTCCAAGGAGGGTTGTACTTTCGGTACAGTCCAGAAAAATCTACTTATTTTGGTGGAGGGGATTCCCTTAGGCTAATTTCACTAATTGTCTTCTACGCTCTTATACCAGCTATATGTGAAGAGTTGTTTTTTCGAGGATTTCTCTACGAGAAAACAAAGCATAAAAGCCTAAGTTTTATATATCTAATAAATGCTCTAAGCTTTACTCTGATCCACCTTAATCCAGAAAATATATTTGGGCCTATGGTCTTAAGTGTTCTTACTCTCTACTTACGAAGAGCTTACCAATCAATTTTTCCTGCTATAGTAGGCCACTTTGTCTATAATAGCCTTGCAATAATAACAAACTACATAATGGTTAACCTAGACTTTCAAGTCCTTAAGTATTTAATTGCTTCGGATATATTAATTTACAAATTTATATTATTTTTAATAGTCCTATCCTTTATCTTTACTATAAAAAAATTGATAAAGATAGTGGGTTTTAAGTCTAAACTAAGGGCCTATTTGAAAGGGGCTGAATGTGAGCAATTAAACATCTTCGACTATTATGACGAAAATATTAGGGATAAGGGTCAAGGGTTTTTTATAGGTCTAATTGACTTTGTGCCTTTGGTTGTACTAGTCCTAATTTATTTCCAATATAAAATCTCTAGTTGACATATGTTAAATAACTGTGTTATAGTAGACAAAGTGGTTCAGCCACAAATGTTTTTTAAGGAGTGTTTTTTTAATGGTAAGAGGAACAGTAAAATGGTTCAACGCAACAAAAGGTTATGGGTTTATCTCTACTGAAGAGGAAGGGGACGTCTTCGTCCATTACAGCGCATTAGAGGAGACAGGTGAGTTCAGAACTCTGGACGAAGGGCAAGAAGTAGAATTCAAAATTGTTGAAGGCGAAAAAGGTCCTCAAGCTTCTAACGTAGTTAAATTATAATAATTTATTAAGCTTAGAAGTAGGAGCTATTTGCATACGCAAATAGCTCCTTTTTTTTGCTAATTTTACCTGGAGTAAAAAATAAAAAAAAGAGGTCCTATATTAGGACCTCATGGAGGCGACACCCAGATTTGAACTGGGGGTAAAGGTGTTGCAGACCTCTGCCTTACCGCTTGGCTATGTCGCCATATGGAGCGGAAAAGGGGATTCGAACCCCCGACCCTCGCCTTGGCAAGGCGATGCTC
>CAZFXW010000068.1:0-6479 GCA_964523385.1 uncultured Peptoniphilaceae bacterium
GTTGCCCAGGTGGTGGTGTTTTGACAAGTTTTAGTGAAATTAACTTTGAAGGTCCAATGGATCTCCTTTTACAGCTTGTAGAAAGAAAAGAAGTTGATATTTATGATATTTCAATCAATGAAATAACTGATGAGTTCTTATACCACATGAACAAGGCTTCAATAAGCCCAGATCGTGTATCTAGCTTTATTGTGATGGCAGCAAGCCTGCTAGAGATTAAGTCTAAGGCTATGCTACCAGTAGAAATTGAGCAAATTGACGAGAGTTATGAAGATCTTATGGAAAGGATCTTAGAGTATAGGAAAGCAAAGGCTGTAGCTAGACTCCTTCTTGAAAAAAGACAAGAAGCATCATTATCTCATGCGAGGCCTGGAGGAGAGTTAATATCAGATAGAGTTGAAATTAATATGGACCAAGATATAGACTTTCTAAGTCAGATATACGTTAAACTTATGGATAAGTTTCTAGAGTTTGAAGAAGTAAGTAATATTAATGAAGGTTATGTAGAAGCTGAAGAATATGATACAGCCAATTATATAGAAAAGATCCAGAACCTAATTGGTATAAAGAAGTTTTTTAACATAACTGACTTAATTGACGAACATGTGCCAAAAGCAGAGATAATTACGATTTTTCTTTCAATTTTAGAACTTATTAAAAGAAGGGTAATTTGGGCCAAGCAAGTAGAAAGTGATATATATATAGAGGAGAAAAATGAACAATAATAGAATAAAGGGTGTAATAGAGTCCCTATTGTTTTTTTGGAGCGATCCTCTGGATATTAAATCACTTGAGGAAATACTCAGTATTGGATCTGCAGAAATTAAACAATATATTAGGGAGATGGAGGAAGAGTATGCAAACTCTCAAAGAGGCATCCAAATCAAAATAATCGGTGACTCTTTTCAGATGGTTACTAACCCAAACTATGACTCCTATATACAAAAATTGATGGTGGACGTCAAAGAAAAAACTCTAAGCAATGCTATGATAGAAACTCTTTCAATAATAGCCTACAAACAGCCGGTTACTAGGATTGAAATAGATTCTATTAGGGGGGTCAATAGCAGTGGGTCCCTATCTAATTTGCTTAACAGAGGTTTGATTGAAGAGTTAGGTAAATTAGACCGAGTAGGAAGGCCAATTATTTATGGTACTACTGATGAATTTTTAAGGGTTTTTGGATTGGAGTCTATTGAACACCTTCCAGAACCCAGTGAACTAGAAATGAAAGAGGAAAATTTTGAGACTAAATAAATTTATTGCAAACTCCGGCTATACATCTAGGAGAAAAGCAGATGACCTAATATTTGAAGGACAGGTCATGGTAAATGGACAGAAAGCTGACTCACCTGGTCTAAGGGTAGACCCGGATAAAGATAGGGTCACAATAAATGGACAAGAGCTATCGATTGAGAAGAAGGTCTATATTATGCTAAACAAGCCCCTTGGCTACATGTCGTCTTTAGCAGACCCAAATCATGAGGATTTAGTAGTAGACTTACTTGACATTGAAGAAAGGGCATATCCAGTAGGTAGGTTAGACGTAGATTCTACTGGACTTTTATTATTAACTAATGATGGTCAATTGACTCAAAAGTTAACTCATCCTTCCTTTGAAGTACCGAAGTATTACCTAGTTGAACTAGATAAGCCTATGGATGAGATAGATATAGAAAAGATGGCTACAGGGGTAGATATAGGAGATGAAACTCTAGTTGATGGTCAAGTAACTTTAGTTTCAAAGGGCAGAAAGATGTATAATATATGCATTAGAGAAGGTAGAAACAGGCAGATTAGAAGAATGTTTGGAGCCTTAGGCTACAGGGTCACTAGCCTTAAAAGAGTGGCTATCGGACAAGTTTTCTTAGAAGATTTAGCCGAAGGAAAATATAGAGAGCTTAGCTCAGATGAAATTAATTATTTAGAGGGTTTGTAATGTATAAATTTAGCTTAGTTGGGCCAGAAGATTTTTCCTATATATTGGAAAAACTAGGCCCTATAGATTTGAATATTGACTATAAATTTAGTTTTTTTAAGATGGAGAAGGATGGTGAACTGGTTTCACTGGTACTTGCATATGACTTAGGTGACTATTACCAGGTTAAGCATATTCTTACCGATGAATTAAGCTTAGACGAAGTGGATTTTCTCCTAAAGTCAATTGATTTTACCCTATCCGATAAGGATATATATATGCCAAATTCTTTTACCAATTATACTGTAGAGGATGAAAATGGTCATGTCCTAAGGATTAAAAGGGGATGTGGATTATGATACCTAGTGGGGCAGTTCGTCTATCAGATTTTTACTTTCAAAATCTAAACTTAAGCCCTAGTCTTATAGTTGACATGACCTTAGGGAATGGTAGGGATTCAAAAAGGCTTTTAGACAACTTTCCTAAAGCTAAATTAATTGGCTTTGATATTCAGGAAGAGGCTATTGAGAATTCAAGAAGGCTTTTGGACGGTATGGATCAAGACTTTCAGCTACTTTGCCTCTGTCATAGTAATGTAAGAAAAGTCCTAGATGGTCAATTGGCTGATTTAATAGTTTTTAACTTCGGTTATCTACCTGGTGGAGATAAAGATATTACTACAAAAAAAGAAAGTTCCTTGTTTGCAGTTAGGGAGTCCCTAGACTGCCTTTCCCAAGGCGGCTTAATGTCACTTACCTTTTACCCAGGTCACCCCGAAGGGGAGAGGGAGTATAAGGTTATTATGGAATATTTACAAGGAAGAGATCAAAAATCCTACAGAATACTCAAGTCATCCTACGTTAATCAGAAAAACAAGCCACCAGTACTGGTCTTAGTGGAGAGGTTAATTTGAAATCAATAATTATTATAGGTGCTGGACCAGCAGGAATGTTTGCTGCCATCCAGGCGGCTAATGAAAATAATAAGGTTATTATCTTAGACGGCAACGAAAGGCTAGGCAAAAAATTGGCTATTACTGGAAAAGGTAGATGTAATCTTACAAATGATAAGGATATATCTGAATTTTTCCAAGAGATTAACAGCAATAGAGATTTTATGTACAGCCCCTTCTATAGTTTCACGAATGAAGATCTTATGAATTTTTTCTCGAGAAAAGTACCTCTTAAAGTCGAAAGGGGAGGTAGGGTATTTCCAGAATCCGACTCATCCTTCGATTTTATTGACGTACTTAGGGATCAGATGAATTTTAAGGGAGTTGAAGTCCATCTTAATACAAAGGTCCAGAAAATAATTAGGAAAGCAAATAGCTTTCATATATCTACTAACAAAGGCAATTTTATAGGAGATTATCTATTAATCGCTTCTGGAGGAGCTAGTTATGCTAGGACCGGATCTGATGGGAGCGTTTTTCCCCTTATAGAAAAACTTGGCCACAATGTAACTCCTTTAAGACCGTCTTTAGTTCCCTTAGCAAGCAAAGAACCAATTATAGAGAAGCTTAGAGGTATTAGCCTAAGAAACATTGAATTAAGCTTATATAAGGACAATAAAAAACTTGCCAGTGAATTTGGTGAAATGCTCTTTTCCCACTATGGCTTATCTGGGCCTGTAGTCCTAACCTTAAGCAACCAAGTAAAGGATGGAGACTATTGGGTTAGCTTAGATCTAAAACCAGCTTTAGATTTCAAAACTTTAGATGAAAGACTTATTAGAGATTTAGCTGCTGATAGCAACAGAATGGTTAGAAACGGCCTTAAGGACTTAACAGTAGCTGCCCTTCTACCAATTCTCCTAGAAGAATCTGGAATAGATGGGGAAAAACCTTGTCATCAGGTAACTAGGGAAGAAAGACATAAGCTGGTTAGTAGTTTAAAGGGCTTGAAAATTAGAATTGATGGTACAATGCCTTTAGAACAGGCTATCATCACCCAGGGAGGAGTAGACGTTCTAGAAATTGATCCTTCTTCTATGGAATCTAAGCTTATTCCTAAGCTTTATTTTGCTGGAGAAGTAATTGATGTAGATGCTAATACAGGTGGATATAATTTACAAATAGCTTTTTCAACTGGTTTTTTAGCAGGCATGACATTAAATGAGGTGACTAAGTGAAAATTACAATCGATGGGCCATCAGGTGTAGGTAAGTCAACTATTGCGGATTTACTCTCAAAAAAATTAGGATTAGATTATCTAGATACGGGTGCAATGTATAGGGCTCTAACCTTATTTTTAATTGAAAACAATATAGATTTAAGCAATGAAAGTATCGTCTGTGAATGTATTGATGAGGCTAATATAGACTATAGACGAGGTTCTACCTATTTAAATGGGAGAGATGTTTCTATAGAAATTAGAGAGCCTTTGGTAACTAACTCTGTCTCCAGAGTTGCATCTTTGGCTTGTGTTAGGGAAAAATTAGTAAAGAGTCAGAGGGAAATAATTGCCGATGGTGGAATATTAGATGGTAGAGATACTGGTTCGGTAGTGGTTCCTAACGCAGACTATAAATTTTATTTACAGGCTGACCCAAAAATTAGAGCTCAGAGAAGATTTGAACAAAATAGCGGTGGTAGGTCTATTGAAGAAATTTATCAGATGATCTTAGATAGAGATGAGAAAGATATGAATAGGCAACACTCACCTTTAGTTGTCCCTGAAGGAGCTATCATTATAGATTCATCCAACCTATCTGTTGAAGAAACCCTTAAAGAAATTTTGAAACACGTGAGGTAATATGAAACTTTATAAATTTTTAGTAGCTACGTTAGGATTTATCTTTAGACTAGTTTATAGGGTAAGAGTCCACAATAAACCGGAAATCACCGATGGTCCCGTAATTATTTGCTCTAATCATGTCAGTTTAGTCGACCCAGTTACCCTTGCTGCCAGTTATCCAAGAATTGTACATTTTATGGCTAAGAAGGAATTATTCGATATACCTATATTTGGAAGGATTATACCTTACCTAGGAGTTTTTCCAGTAGACAGGGAAGGGATAGATATTACTGCTATTAAAACTGCTATGTCTATACTAAGGGAAAATAAGGTTTTGGGTATTTTCCCAGAAGGTACTAGAATCGATAAGCCTTCTTTGAATCAGATGAAGGATGGCGTTGGTGCCTTAGCTTTAAGAACTGGTGCTTATATCCAACCTGTTAGAATCAAATCTAGTTATAGGCCTTTCTCTAGAGTGGATATCTATTATAGGGATCCAATTTACGTCGACCATATTGATAAAAAAGATAAAAATGCAGATCATATTCTAACTGAACAGGTATTCTATTCGATTTATGATGAAAAGGTGTTGAAATGATAATAAAAATCGCTGAACATGCAGGTTTCTGCTTTGGGGTCAAGATGGCATTTGAAAGCGGAAAAAAGGCGTTAAATTTTGGAGACCTTTATTTAAAGGGAGATTTAGTTCACAATAAGTCGGTTATGAAACATTTGACCGACCTTGGTTTAAAAGGTTACGACGATGAACTACCAGAGAATAAAAAGGTTTTGTTGAGATCCCATGGTGAGTTAAAGGAAGTTAAAAAAGATTTAAAAAGTAAGGGTAATGAGGTACTTGACTGTACTTGCCCTGTATTATTGAAAATGTATAGGGACTTAGACGAGATGTATAAAAAAGGCTATAAGGTAATTATTGTTGGGGACAAAGATCACCCTGAAATTATGGCCTTGAATAGCCACATCAATTACGATGCGATAGTAGTTAATTCAGTAGATGAGGCAAAAGAGATAGAAAATTTAGAAAATCTTTATCTGATATAATACTAAGGAGAAATAGGAATGTAGTAGTCAAAAACACGATTTGCAATGCCACAAGAATGCGTCAGATGGCCTGTCGCCAGCTAGCTCAAGAAGTGGATGCCATGATAATTATCGGTGGACTGCATAGCTCTAACACTAAAAAGCTCTATGAAATTAGCAAGAGATTGAATCCTAACTCTTTCTGGATTGAAAGTGCTGAAGAACTTGATTTATCAATGATTTTTGAGTACAATAGTGTTGGTGTAACAGCAGGGGCTTCTACTCCTAGCTGGACAATAGAGGAGGTCACAAGAAGAATGGAAAATTATAGTAAAGACGAGTTTATGGAGCAAGTAGAGGATAGCATGACTAAAATCTACCCTAGAGAAATTGTAAAGGGTGAGGTAATCTACGTCACAGATGATGAGGTTATTGTTAATATAAACTATAAGTCGGACGGAATAGTTGAGCTCGATGAACTTTCAACTGATCCTGACTTAAAGCCAAGGGATCTTTATGAAGAAGGTCAAGAAATTGAAGTCTATGTTATTAAATTAGATGATGGAGAAGGAAACGTAGTTCTATCGACAAGAAGAGTTGAGGGACTTAAAAACTGGAACGAATTGGTTGAAGCTTACGAAAACAAAGACACCATTAGTGTTAATATTACTAAGGAAGTTAAGGGTGGACTACTAGGTAAGGCTATGGGAATTATCGCTTTCTTACCAGGTTCACAAGTTACAACTCACTTTGTTAAAGACTTAAGCCAGTTTGTTGGTCAAGAT
>CAZFXW010000069.1:0-6379 GCA_964523385.1 uncultured Peptoniphilaceae bacterium
TTAATCCTAGAGGAAGTTGAAAATGAGGATATAATCCTATTATGTACTGATGGACTGACAGGTGGAGTTAGCGACCAGGAAATTCAAGAGGTTTTAGAAAGTGACAAAAGCTTAGACGAGATGAGCCAAAGGCTTATCGAAATGAGCAATGAGGCCGGTGGGCTAGATAATACTACCCTGGCTATTGTCGAGGTGATCTTATGATTGGCAAAGTCTTAGCTGAAAGATATGAAATCCTCCAACAAGTGGGGGTAGGTGGGATGGCCTATGTTTACAGGGCTGAAGACAAGCTTTTGATGAGAGATGTGGCTGTTAAGGTTTTAAAGCAGCAATATGTAGAGGACGAGGAGTTTTCAAAGAAGTTCCAAATCGAGGCCCAATCAGCTGCAAGTCTTTCCCACCCAAATATTGTAAACATTTACGATGTCGGTACGGATATTATCGACGGTCAGATTATTCAATTTATCATCATGGAGTATATTGAGGGAAAAACCCTTAAGGATTTAATAGTTGAGAAGGGGCACTTGTCCAATGAAGAAATTGTCGACTATGGCATTCAAATCGCCTCAGCTCTCTCAGCTGCCCATAATAAGCATATAGTTCACAGGGATATTAAACCCCAAAATATACTTATTACTGACTATGGAGTTGTTAAGGTTACAGACTTTGGTATTGCCAGAATTTCCACTTCGGCTACAATTACCTATACTTCTTCCATACTGGGAACGGTCCATTATATTTCGCCAGAGCAGGCTAAGGGCAAGTTTATAGACCATAAGTCAGACCTTTATTCTCTGGGAATCGTCCTCTATGAGATGGCTACAGGCAAGGTGCCTTTTGATGCGGAGAACTCTGTTGGCATTGCCCTAAAGCATATTCAGGACGCAGTGATTCCACCGATGGTAGAAAATCCTGAATTGACCCAGGCTTTAAATGACATTATCATGAAGTGTCTGGAGAAGGAGCCGGAGGATAGGTACAAGTCTGCAGGTAGGTTGGCTAGGGCCCTGAGTGCCAAGGAGATTTTAGAGAAGCAGCCAAGTTATTTTACCGAGCCTAATCCAGCTATAATTAGAAAAGATGAAGATGAGGTGGTGGTTTACCAAAGTTCTCAAGACGACAAGGCTAGGGACAAGAAGGAAGAGAAGACTATAGGTTCTTTCTTTTTAAAGGCTTTTGTAGCCCTTTTAATCCTGGCTCTGTTATTCTTTGGTTACCAATCCCTAAGGGGCCTTTTTGTCAGCGATAAGGTTCAAGTTCCTGATGTAGTAGGCAAGAGTGAGGCAGAGGCCTTGGCCCTTATACTAGACAAGAATTTGAACTACAATATCGTAAGAAAGCCAGATGAAAATGTTGAAGAGGGATATGTAATCAGGCAGAGACCAGACGCTGGTTCGATGATTAAAAAAGAGTCTAGGGTTGAAATCCAAGTTTCCGATGGAAATGAAGTTTCTGAAATGCCAGATTTAGTAGGTATGACCTTGGAAGATGCTAGGATTATCCTAGAGTCTAGGGACATTAGCGTTATCTCTGAAAAACACGCCTACTCGGATACGGTTGAGAAGGGTCTGATTATTGAGACTAACCCAGTTAAGGGTGAAGGTGTTACTAGTCAATCTCAGGTGGCTCTCACTATTTCAGGCGGGACCGAGAGTGTTGTGATCACAATGCCTAACCTACTAGGTGCTTCTCAGGCATCAGCTGTTGAGTCTATTGTAAGCTCGGGCTTAAAGGTTGGGGCAATCGATAAAATGTATTCTGTCGATTATCCTGAAGATACGGTTATGTGGCAGTCTTATGACGAGGACGTCGAACTCTTGGAAGACACACCTGTAGATATAGTTATCTCCAGAGGCCCAAGGGAAGAAGCGCCGGCTAGGACAGATTTAGGTTCGGATATTGTTGACCTTACTGACGATGACACCAGACAGGCTAAGATTTACAGGTTGGAAATTGTTCCACCAAGCGGTGACGGAGACTTTAACCTAGTTATCGTTAGAAATGTTGATGGCCATGAGACTAAGGTTTACGACAAAAGTCACCCAAGAGGTGGAGATATCTTTGAAGTGGCCTTTAAGGACTATAGTGATGTAGTCTATAAGTTTTACTATGACGATGAGTTTATTTCGGAAACACAATAAGGGGTAGGTATTGAAAGGTAAAATAACCAAGCACCACAGAGAAATTTATTACGTAAATACAGATGAAGGATTGATTACAGCCAGGGCCCGAGGCCTTTTTCGAAAGAATAAGATCAGGCCTATGGTTGGTGACTGGGTTACCATCAGGATTTCAGAAGAAGACGGCATGGGCTACATAGAAGAGGTCTTAGATAGGAAAAATAGCCTGATAAGGCCTCAGGTGGCCAATGTAGACCTGGCGGTGGCAGTCTACAGTATAAAAAAACCTAACATTAACACTTATTTGGTAGATAAGAACCTTCTGATGTCAGAATTCTTTAGAATCGACACTGTTGTCGTCCTAACTAAGACGGATTTAGTCGGCGAAGAGGAAATTGAGAAGTACAAGGATATTTACCAAGTTGCTGGTTATCAAGTCTATCAGACTTCTATGGTAGATGAGGATTTTTCCCAGATTAGGGAATTACTTGATAAGAAGATTTCTGTTCTCTTTGGTCCTTCGGGAGTGGGGAAGACTACTCTGATTAACTCCCTTAACCAAGAAGAGCATCTGACTGCCGCAGTTAGCCAGAGGACCGGTAGGGGTAAGCATACTACTAGACATATTGAGTTAATTGAAGTTGGAGAAGATAGCTACATATTAGACACTCCTGGCTTTAGCACCCTAGATCTTGACTTCTTCGAAGATGAGTTTCAAATTGAAGGTTCAATGAGGGAATTTAAACCTCTTAGGCACAAGTGTAGATTTCACAACTGCCTTCATTTAAATGAGCCAGGGTGTGGGGTTAAGGATGAGTTGGGCCAGGCTGTACCACAGAGTAGGTACGACAGCTATGTGAGCTTTATCGATGAGTTTAGAAAAATTAGGAGGTATTAAAATGGAGTTAGCACCTTCCCTATTGTCAGCTAATTTTGCTAATTTAGAAAGTGACATTAATAGATTGGAAGAGGCGGGAATAAACTATCTACACTTAGATGTTATGGATGGGTTATTTGTTCCCAATATTAGTTATGGGCCACTGATTATCGAGGCTATCAGGCCTCTGACTAAGATGGTATTTGACGTTCATCTTATGATTGAACACCCACAAAGGTATATAGAGATTTTTGCAGAGGCGGGAGCGGATATTATTACCTTCCACCAAGAGGCTACTGTTCACAGCCACAGGGTTATTCAGCAGATTAAGGATACGGGTAAGAAAGCGGGAATCGCTCTAAATCCATCTACACCTATCTGTATGATTGAGCATCTTTTAAAAGACTTAGATTTGGTTTTAATTATGAGTGTAAACCCGGGTTTTGGAGGCCAATCATATATTGATAATGTGGATGTTAAGATGGAAAAACTTCACGCTATTAAAACATCCCAAGACTATGACTTTATTACCGCTATAGACGGCGGCATTAACACTTCTAATGTGACCAATGTAATTGAGCTTGGAGCGGACTTAGTTGTATCTGGCTCTGACCTATTTGGCGCGGAATCCTTAGAAGACAGGATAGAGGAATACAAGAGAATTTTCGATGACTTTAGGTGAACAAACGCTGATTTTAGCAGGAGGGCTAAGGGCGAAGACGGCGATTACCGAGCACATCTCTTCAAGCTCATTGGTGATAGGAGCTGATTCAGGAGCTGAGAAGGCTTTAGATATGGGTATAGTTCCTAATTTAGTTGTAGGTGATATGGATTCAATTTCCCCAAAGATTCTGGAGCAGCTTAAAGAGCTAAAGGTACCTTTGGAAATCTATCCTGCTGAAAAGGATTTAACTGACACTGAAATCGCCATTCAAGCTGCCTACCAGAGGGACTATAAGGATATAGTCATAGCAGGAGCTGTTGGAGATAGGTGGGATCACTCTCTCGCTAATATTTTTCTCTTGAAAAAATACGCTGATCTTGGTGTGAATATACGGATTATCGACGATAAAAATCAAATTGAACTAATAAACGAATACAAGAGAATTGAGAAAGACGAAAGTTTCTATTCGGTTATAGCCCTTGCAGATGACGGCGTGGTCCTAAGCTTAAAGGGCTTTTATTATGACTTGGATAGGGAGAGGTTGGACTTTGGAAGCACAAGGGGCTTAAGCAATTATATAGTGGAGCCCTTTGCTGAAATTTTTATAGAAAGTGGATTTTGCCTATTGGTAAAGTCTGTGGATTGAGAGGTAAATATGGGACAACAAGTTAGAAAGACTTTGATAATATCATTGGCCAATTTGATTGTGGCCTTTGGGATTTTTTATTTCTGGATCCCCCTTAAAATAGCACCTGGTGGGACTACTGGTTTAACGGTTATCCTCCAGCACTATCTTCCGGCCTTACCTATTTCCCTTACTATGGCTATAATAAACGGCATATTAATCCTTTTAGGTTTTTTGTTTATTGGGAGAGAATTTGGTGGCTATACGATTTACTCTAGTGCAATTTTATCTGTCTACATGAGAATATTTGAGGTTTTCTTTCCTATTTCAGGTCCTATGACTTCCGACTACACTTTAAGTGTGTTCTTTGGTGCCTTAACTGTGGGAATAGGCATAGGCCTGGTTTTTAACGAGGGAGCCTCTACAGGTGGTACAGATATTATCGCCGCCATATTAAATAAGTTTACCCACACTTCTATTGCCATGTCTCTTTTAATAGCCGATTTAGCGATCACTATTTTAGCTACGGCAATCCTTGGTGTAGAGATTGGTATGTACTCAATACTGGGCATTATACTAAACTCTTTAATCCTTGATAAGATGATTCAGGGGGTTAATAGGAGGATGGAAATGATGATTGTCACCAGCAAGTTTGATGAGGTTAATACCTTTTTAAACAAGGAGATTGGCCGAGGGACCACGATTTTAAAGGGCTTTGGTGGCTTTTCACAAAAGGATAGGAAGGTTATAATAACAGTCCTATCAAAGAGCCAGTATGTAAAGACGAAATTATTCTTAAAGGAAATAGATCCTACGGCCTTTGTTATCTCTGATACAGTATCAGAGGTGTTGGGTGAAGGGTTTACTTTTGAAAAGCTGATGTAGGAGGGCTTATGTTAGGAAAGCTATATGAAGTTGTAAAAAGCGGCGACGGTTTTTATACCGAAGACGGTGATAGGATATATGTGGACTCGGAGGACTTAGAGGGTTTAGAAGGGGATAAGCAGGAGGTCTTTGTATATAAGTATGAGGACGGCCGCTACTTAGGAACTACTAAGAAGCCTAAGATCCTCTTAGGTGAGATTAAGGCACTCGAGGTCTTAGATAGGTTGGAATTTGGAGCCTTTTTAGATTGGGGAATGATAGATGATTTACTACTACCTAGATCCCATATGCTCTTTGACCCTCTAGTAGGTAGGGAATACCTAGTAAAATTAGAAGAAGGCCAGGATAAGCTATATGCTACTATGGAGATTAGAAATTCCCTCCTAGCTGATTCTGACTATGACTCAAATGATTGGGTTGAGGGTTGGGTTTACAGCAAGAATGACGATTTTGGGGTTTTTGTGGCAGTTGATGGCAAGTACGACGCTATGATAGCCAATGAAAATCTCTTTACAGACTTAGACATAGGGGAGACGGTTAAGGCCAGGGTTATTAACAAGAGTGAGGGTGGAAAGTTAAATCTTACTCTAGAGGAACAATCCTATATAGCCATGGATGATGACGCTGCCTTAATTAAGGATGTCCTTGAAAAGTCTGGCGGTTTTATACCCTATAATGATAAGTCACCGGCAGATGAGATAAGGGAAACTTTTGCCATGAGTAAGAAGGCCTTTAAGAGGGCTACTGGTAGACTTTATAGGGAAAGAGTTATTGAATTTACTGAAGATGGAATAAAATTATTGAGGTGATAGTATGAAAGAAACAATTGTAGCAAAAGTAGATGGAAGAGAAATTAAGGCTGAGGATGTTCAAAAATTTATTAATATGATGCCTGCTGACCAACAAGGTCAATTTAACACAGATGATGGATTTATCAGGGTTAGGGACGAGCTAATCAACCAAGAGCTCCTGTATCTTGATGCCATCGACAAGGGTCTGGACAAGACTGAAGAATTTGAAAAAGAGATGGAAGTGGCTAAGGCTAATATCCTTAAGCAGATGGCTATGCAGGAGATTTACAAATCTGTCGAAGTTAGTGAAAAAGATGCAAAAGACTACTACGATGGCCACCAAGATATTCTAACAGAGCCACTGGCTATGGAAGCATCTCATATCCTAGTTGAGGACGAGGAGCTAGCTAAGAAGCT
>CAZFXW010000070.1:0-5034 GCA_964523385.1 uncultured Peptoniphilaceae bacterium
CAGAGGTTATATTAAATTGTACCCCCATTTCATTGGCAATTATTTCAGCCAATGTTGTCTTTCCCAGACCTGGTGGACCGTGGAGTAAGGTATGATCAATAGGCTCCCCCCTCATTTTCGCAGCTTTTAAAAAAATATTCAGTTGTTCTACAACTTTATCTTGGCCAATATAATCTCTCATCCACTTAGGCCTAAGACTCCTATCAACTGCCTCATCTCCATGGTTTTCGCTACTGGTAACTATTCTCTCACCCATACATCCTCCTATTTAGACA
This sequence comes from uncultured Peptoniphilaceae bacterium, assembly GCA_964523385.1. Lineage (GTDB taxonomy): Bacteria > Bacillota > Clostridia > Tissierellales > Peptoniphilaceae > CAZFXW01. Next base: position 276 of record CAZFXW010000070.1, read on the forward strand.
AACGCTGAAGAGCAGCTTTTATTAAATCTTCAATAGCAACAGAAGTATCTAATCCTCCCATTACCTTGACAACATCCCCACGACCATAGCCTAGGCTAGTCAAAGCTTCTATAGCTGCTTCAATCTCGTCATCTACTTCAAAATGTAAATCATCGCTAAGCTCAAAGCCCTCGACCTTATCTGAAAGTTCTAGAATAATCCTCGAAGCCGTTTTCTTACCTACACCTTTAGCCTTAGTCAAAAGGTCTATATCATTGGTGCGGATAGCCAAGGCGATTTGGCTTGTGGACAAGGAGGATAGGATGGAAAGAGCATTCCTTGGTCCTATAGTAGTAACGGTGATAAGGAGCTTAAAAAACTCTAGCTCTTTTTCTGTGTAAAACCCATAAAGGCTAATATCGTCATCTCTTACAGCCATGTATATGTGGGCCATAGTATCATGACCTTTGGTAAATTCACTCAAACTTTGTTTAGAAGTATAAAGCTTGTAGCCAATACCGTTGTTTTCTATGACTACTCCATCTTCCCCTGTGTGAACTATAGTTCCTAATATATAATCAATCATTTATCTCATCCTAAATTCCGTTCTAAACTTGCCTGTGTTGCACTGGCAAATAGCTAAGGCTAAAGCATCTGATGCATCTACAGGACTAGGTAGATTAGTAAGATTTAAAATCATTCTCACCATTTCTTGAACTTGTTGCTTATCTGCCCTTCCGAAACCCACTACATTCTTCTTAACCTGGAGAGGTGTATATTCGTAAATATCCAGCCCATTATTTTCACAAGCTAAAACCGCAACACCCCTGGCCTGGCTTACGTCGATTGCAGATTTTACATTCTTGCTGAAAAAGAGCTCTTCAATTGCTGCCTCTTCAGGCTGATAGTCGCTGATAATCTGGTTTATTTCCCTATAGATAGTCCCTAAACGCTTTGGTATAGGACTATTAGCCGGGGTTTTGATAACACCATACTCTAGCATTTTAATATTGTTTCCATTATATTCTACTAGGCCATAGCCAACAACTGCCAGGCCTGGGTCTATTCCAAGTATTCTCATGTATCTCCTCAAAGAAAAAATCTCCCCATAAGAAGAGATTTTAAAGTCTATTAATATCTGCTCATAATCCTATTGTTAACACCATACCAGTATGAGGTTATATATAGTCTCTCCATATTTCTCAAATGAGCTTTCAACACCCTTTGGTAGATAGTAGTAAGCTCTGGGATGGTCAACAAGCCCTCGTCATTAACTATGTATTCGGCATCTTTAACATTTATTATTAGCTGCTTGTCTAAACTTTCATTTATTGAGTATATCTTTTTTTTAATTACCTTCTCACAAAAGGTAAAAACATTGATTTCTAACCTGTCTTTAAATATTCTATCCCTAGTCAGTTTCTCTCTCAGTTCTTCCTTGAATTTTAGGACTTCCCTGTCCTTAGTATGATGAAATAAAAAAGAACCTTGACTAATTTCATTAATATCAAATTTATCCAAGGCTATTTCTTCCAAATCATTAGCCATCTCTCTGTCTTCATACCCTCTAGTAAATGCTTCTAGGTAAATAGTCAGCTCTAATCGATTAACATCATCATTAATAAGCTTTGAGACCGTTCTTATAATTAAATCTTTATCTCTCCTGTAACCTAATATCCTAGTTAGGGACCGATTTATACTGTCCATACAAATGTACTTAGGCCTAATTCTCCTAAGCTTCATCTCGTTTTCAATCATAGATAGGAGTAGGTGCATGGATTCTAGGTCATTATTATACAGAAAATTCTGCTCAAGGCTTTTTTGTAATTTTTTAATATTCTTAATAGGCAAAGCCATCTCCCATCCCCCCTCCTAGTATTATATACTAAATCACATATTATTTCCCCGTCTTTAATAGTTTATTAAGAAAAAAATAGAATGAGGCTAAGCCTCATTCTATTAAAATTATTTAATTTTTCCTAATCTCTATCTTCAAGAGGTAGGTATTTAGCGTTCTTTACTAGGTTCACATAAGCAGGTCTAATGATTCTTTCATCTCTAACTTGTTCCATCCTATGAGCACACCAGCCTGCTGATCTAGCTACGGCAAAAATTGGTGTAAAGAGATCCTCACTGATACCTAACATTTCATATACTAAGCCTGAGTAAAGGTCTACATTAGCGCATATTATCGCTTTCTCGCCTCTTCTCTCAAAGAAAAGCTCCTGAGTTAACTCTTCAACATTCTTAAGAAGGTTAAACTCATCTTCCATTCCCTTTTCCTTTGCCATCTTTTCAGCCTGCTTCTTTAAGAGTTCGGATCTCGGATCTGACATTGTATAAACAGCGTGCCCCATTCCATAAATCAAGCCCTTTTTATCAAAGGCCTTCTTATCTAATATATCCTCTAGGTAAGCTCTTACCTGACTTCTAACAGTCCAATCGGGAGTGTTTTCCTTCAAGTCTTGAATCATACCTTGAACCATAAAGTTTGCTCCTCCGTGCTTATGGCCCTTTAATGAGCCAATGGCCGTTGAGATGGCTGAGTAGGTGTCGGTTCCTGTTGATGAGACTACATGAGTTGCAAAAGCTGAATTATTTCCCCCACCGTGTTCAGCGTGGACAATTAGACAAATATCTAAAAGCTTTACTTCCTCTTCAGTATAATCCGAGTAAGGTCTAATTAAATGAAGAATATTTTCGGCAAAGGAAGCATTCTCCAATGGATTGTGAAGTATTAAAGACTTGTCATTGTAGTAGTGCATCTTGGCCATATAAGAATAAGCCGTAATTATAGGCATCTTAGCTATAATACTCAATGACTGTTCAATTTGCTTCCTAAGATTTAAATCATCTGGATTCTCGTCATAGGAGTAAAGGCTTAATATGACCCTTTGTAGCTTGTTCATAACATTTTTAGAAGGCACTTTCAATATCGAATCTTCTAAGAACCCTCTAGGTAGATGCTGCATTTCAGTAATCAGCGCTTTAAAGGACTTTAGCTCCTCTTCATTAGGCAATTTACCAATTAAAAGAAGGAAGGCAACTTCTTCAAAGCCTGGCCTATCATCTCTCCAAAAACCATCTACTAAGTCTAAAATAGATATACCCCTATACAGAAGATTACCTTCTTTTGGCACAACAACACCATCAACTACATCGTACCCTTGAACGTCAGCTACTCTAGTAGCTCCAACTAAAACACCAGTTCCATTGGAATTTCTAAGACCTCTTTTTACATTATGATCTCTTAAAAGTTCAGGGTCAATATAGGATACCTCTTCTACCTTTTGTAAAAGAGAGTTTAGATAAATATCAGATACAGCTTCGATAACTATCCTCTCCTTTTCATCTCGTCAAGTACTAGATTGGTAAACTCTACAGTTCCCACCTTTCCACCTAAGTCAACAGTAAAGTTGTCCTTATCAGATAGCACTTCATTTATACTGTCCTTTATTAACTTTGCTTCCTCATCCTTGCCTAAATACTCCAGCATCATAACACCAGATAAGATTAGAGCAGTTGGATTAGCCATGCCCTTACCAGCGATATCTGGTGCCGATCCATGAACAGCCTCAAAAATTGCCATATCCTTGCCTATATTTGCACCTGGAATAATACCTAAACCACCGATTAGACCGGCCATTAAATCAGATAATATATCTCCATATAGATTTTCAGTCACAATAACTTGGTATTGTTTTGGATTCATCACTAACTGCATAGCCATATTATCTACTAAAACTTCTTGAAGCTCAATTTCTGGATAATCTTTGGCAACATCCCTTGCAACTTCTAGGAAAAGTCCATCGGTAAGCTTCATGATATTTGCCTTTGTAACTACACAAACTTTTTCCTTTCCATTGTCCTTGGCATACTCAAAAGCATCTCTTATTATCCTCTCGGAAGCACCTCTTGTAATTATCTTAATCGACTTCATAGTGTCCTTGTCGACTTCTTCCTCAATACCAGCGTATAAATCTTCAGTATTCTCTCTAAATAAAATTAAATCTAAATCTTCGTAGATTGAAGGAGTTTTTCCAGTTGATTGAATAGGTCTAATATTAGCATGTAGGTCATATTTTTTTCTAAGCTGAACATTAGCCGACCTAAACCCCTCTCCAATTGGAGTTGTCATAGGACCCTTTATACCTACCTTATTTCTCTCAAGCGACTCAAATACATTGTCAGGAATTAATTCACCAGTTTCCTTGTAAACTTCCTCACCAGCGTTAACTACTTCCCATTCAAGTCCTGCGCCAGAAGCGTCGATTATCTTCATAACCGACTCGGCGATTTCTTTCCCTATCCCATCTCCTGGAATCATGGTAACTTTCATTAGCTTTCCTCCTTAACAACATACTTTAGATAACCGCCAGATTTTAGGATTTCTCCTTCTCTATCGGAAATATCTATTTTTACAGGAATTTCTCCTGTTTTAGTTTCAATTATAGCCTTCTTATTCTTAAGTGCTTGATCAAGGTTTTCAATGACAATCTGATCTAATTCGTTGATTTTATCGTAATCCTCTGGATTCTCAAACTGAAATGGAATTATTCCATTGTTAATTAGATTAGTCTTATGAATCCTTGCAAAGGTCTTAGCTACAACTCCCTTTACCCCTAAGTATAATGGTACCAATGCTGCGTGCTCTCTAGAAGATCCTTGACCATAGTTGTCACCAGCGACAATAAATCCGCCCCCATATTCCTCAGCACGGCCCTTAAAGTCTTCAATTAAAGTTCCAAAGGCAAAGCCTGCTAAGTAGGGTACATTTGAC
>CAZFXW010000070.1:5044-6371 GCA_964523385.1 uncultured Peptoniphilaceae bacterium
ATATCATCAGTAGTGACGTTGTCAGCGGCCTTTAGCAAGACCACACCTTCTAATTCGTTGCCTAGTTCATCAGCCAAGGGGAACTCTTTTATATTGGGTCCCTTAATAATTTCTGTTTCAGGCTTTGCACCCTCATTGTAAATAAAGTAATGCTCGGGTCCGTGATAGCTTTCAGGTTCTTCAACATTGTAGTCTACATCTAGACCCATAGGATTTGTCATCACTCCTGATACTGCAGAAGCTGCGGCTGTCTCTGGACTCACCAAATAAATGTCGGCATCAAAAGTACCAGACCTTCCTTGGAAGTTTCTGTTAAAGGTTCTTAGAGATACTGCCCCTGACTTAGGTGACATACCCATTCCTATACATGGCCCACATGCTGATTCAATGATCCTAGCTCCTGCCTGTATAAATGTAGAAAGAGCGCCATTTTCTATTAATAGATTTAAAACAGTAGCCGAACCTGGAGCGATAACTAAAGAAACATCTGGGTGAACCTGTTGGCCTTCAAGAATCCTTGCAGCCTTCATTAAATCTGTATAAGAGGAGTTAGTACATGAACCGATACAAACCTGGTCAATTTTAAGTCCTTCAACTTCGTCAACTTCAACCACATTATCAGGACTGTGTGGTTTAGCAACTAATGGGTCGATTTCTGAAAGATTAATAGTGATTTTATCATCATAAAAGGCACCTTCATCAGCCTCTAGAGGTATGTAATCTTCTTCCCTACCCTGTCTTTTTAGAAAATCTCTTGTGTTCTCATCAGATGGGAATATAGAAGTCGTAGCTCCTAACTCAGCTCCCATGTTACAGATTGTAGCTCTATCTGTTACTGATAACGCCTTAACACCTGGACCCGAATATTCGATAATATACCCAACCCCACCCTTAACGCTTAGGCGCCTTAGAATTTCAAGTATAACGTCCTTACCGTTAACTCCTGGCTTTAGCTCTCCTTCTAAAACAACATTTCTTACCTTAGGGACTGTAATTCTATACTTTCCAAAAGCCATTCCTACAGCTACGTCTAAACCACCAGCTCCTATAGCCAAAGAACCTATACCACCAGCTGTTGGTGTATGAGAGTCTGAACCAATCAATACATTGCCTGGCTTGGCAAACTTTTCAAGCTGAACTTGATGGCAGATTCCACCACCAGGCTTAGAGTAGGTAATACCGTACTTCTCAGCAACTGATTTAATAAATTCATGGTCATCAGCGTTTTCAAAGCCAGACTGAATAGTGTTGTGATCTATATAAGCTACGGTATCAGCTTTAATTTCCTCTACACCTAAGGCCTCTAACTGAAGGTAAACCATAGTAC
>CAZFXW010000071.1:0-6342 GCA_964523385.1 uncultured Peptoniphilaceae bacterium
TATTAATATATATTATTTAACAATGATTTCGAAAAAGTAACATTTTTTTGAGAAAAATTAATCCTATAATATTTTGCAATGTTTATTAGACTGTTGGTAAAGCTCTAAAACATGGGATTTACTAAAAAATAATCCCTAGCTATACTAATTTATTTATATTTCCCACTTTATGAAAATCCTTATAAAGACCTTTTTCCTTGTATATGGTAGGACTAGAATCTAGTCTGTCTATAGTCTAGCAGTCTACATCGTAGCTTGGATTAGACTCTATAGGCTAGAAATATAAAGAAGGAGGAAGTTATGGAAGCATTACAAAGAGTAGTAGAAAGCATCAACGGTGTCCTTTGGGGTATTCCGATGATGGTTATACTGGTGGGATTTGGAGTCTTGGCTACATTATACTTAGGTTTTCCCCAGATAACTAAGATTGGAATTGGCTTTAAAGAAGCCTTTAGTGGGATGTTTACTAAGGAAAAAACTGAAGAAGGTTCAATGTCATCCTTCCAGTCTTTGGCTACTGCAGTTGCAGCTCAGGTTGGAACGGGTAATATCGGTGGAGTTGCCACAGCCTTAGCATCAGGTGGACCAGGAGCAATATTTTGGATGTGGATCACAGCTATAGTGGAATATCCGTAGAGGCAACCCTAGCTCAAAAATATAGGATTAGGGGAGAACACGGTAAGTTAGCTGGAGGACCTGCCTATTATCTAAGGAGAGGTTTGGAAAACCACGGTATGGTAGGCTTAGGCAAGGTATTAGCAGCTATTTTTGCTGTCCTGATTGTCCTAGCCTTAGGCTTTGTAGGTAATATGGTTCAATCCAACTCTATAGCAACTACAGTTTCTACAGCCTTTGGGATTCCTCAGATAGCAATAGGCGTTGTAATAGCGATTTTCGCGGCTCTAATCTTCATTGGTGGTATGAAGAGGATTGCTAAGTTTACTGAGATGGTAGTTCCAGTGATGGCAGCTATTTATATTTTAGCGACTATTGTGGCTATGGTTATCTTTAGGGAACACATCGTTGATACCTTCAGGTTAATCTTTACCGAGGCCTTTTCAGGACGAGCTGTTGTAGGTGGTGCTTTAGGCTCCACACCATGAGGACAGCTATTAGATATGGTGTTGCTAGAGGACTATTCTCTAATGAGGTAGGTATGGGTTCTACACCTAACTCTCACGCCGTTGTAGACCTAGCCCACCCACTTGTCCAGGCTACTGTAGCCATGGTTGGGGTCTTTATCGATACTCTATTAGTTTGTACAGCTACGGCTTTAGTAATCGTAGCCACAGGTGCCTATGGTTCAGGAGAAAAAGGCGCTATGATTACAATGTATGCCTTTAGTGGAGTCTTTGGCAGTATGGGTGGCAAGTTTATAGCTACTGCCCTAACCTTCTTTGCAATGACAACTATTGTAGGCTGGTATTACTTTGGAGAAGGTAATATTAAGTATCTATTTGGAATTAAAGGAGTAAGGGCCTACCAGATTGTGGTGATAGCCTTTATTATCTTAGGTTCGATCCTATACGTTGCTGTAGTTTGGGAGCTTGCTGATATGTTCAACGCCTTGATGATTATACCAAACATTATAGGTATTACTATCATGCTTGCAGAGTCTAAGAGAATTTTCAAGGACTATGACGAGAAGGTAGCTTCAGGTCAAGCCCTAGATTTTAACTACGAGTATGAAAAGTAAAATTAAGCAATAAAAAGAGACCCTAAAAAGGGTCTCTTTTTTTATCTAATATAGTTCAATTCCTAGAATTCCATCTTCAATCTTCTCATTGTAGAGGACTGCCAGTTGTTTTTCATTTACTTCCGATGAGTCGATATCCATAACCACTTGTCCATGGTTGAGCATTATTATCCTGTCTGAAAATTCTACAGCTGATCTAAGGTTATGGGTAATCATTAAGGTAGTGATTTTATTTTCCTCAATTAGATCCTTGGTTTTTTCCATTATCAGGGTAGAGGTCTTAGGATCCAGAGCAGCTGTGTGCTCATCTAAGAGAAGGAGCTGGGGGTGGTTGTAGGTAGCCATCAATAGGCTGATAGTCTGCCTTTGACCGCCGGATAAAAACTTGACCTTTGTTTGAAGCTTATCTTCTAGGCCTAGATTTATTCCCTCCAACCTTTGGTAGATATCGTCTATAAGAGGCTTTTTAATTAACCTTTTGAAGCTAAATTTTTTGCCTTTCTTCTCTGCTAAGAACATATTTTCTAAAACAGTTAGGCTAGGGGATACTCCCATATTAGGGTCTTGGAGAACTCGGCCTATAAGCATAGCCCTTTCTTCTTCAGCAAGAGGGCTTATATCCTTATTATTTATTAGTATCTCGCCCCTATCAGTGCTGATACTCCCAGCTATAAGGTTAAAGAGAGTGCTTTTGCCACAGCCGTTTGGACCTAGGATGGCCACGCATTGACCATCTTCAATCTCCAGGCTAAAATGCTGAAAAATGTTGTTCTCTTCAGGAGTGCCTGGGTAAAAGGTCTTGCTTATATTTCTTATTTCTATCATCTTTAGTCACCTAACTTCCTAATTCTTCTGCTTTTCAATCTAAAGGCATAGTAGTTGTTGTAGGCAATAAAGACGATTACGATAATGGCAGTGACCGCCTTTAGGTCATCAGGATTTAGGCCTAGGTGAATGGCTAAGCCATAAATTATCCTATAGATAATAGCCCCGATTAGAGCTCTAGATGTTCCATTGAGCAGGGAAGAACCCTTAATAAGGGCATCTCCAATAACCAGTGAGGCTAAGGCTGTTACAATCATAGATTGGCCCATTGTTATATCTACAAATCCTTGATACTGCCCTATTAAGGCTCCGCTCAATGCAGCTAGACCATTTGATAAGGCTAGGCCCAATAAAATGTAGGTATCTGGCCTCTGGCCTAAGGATTTGACTAAGGTTGGATTATCTCCGGTAACCTTTAACAGATAGCCTTTCTCGGTATTTAGAAACCAGTCCAGGCCAAGCTTTATCGCTAGGGCGATTAGGGCTAGGACGACAAGCTTAGGCATGGTCTGAAAAAGCTTTAAAAAAGTAGCTTGCTTTACCAAGGGCACATTGGACCTACCTGTTACTTTTAAATTGATTGTATAGAGTATGGTCATGGTCAATATTCCCGAAAGAATAGGGGCAATCTTCAGCTTTCTGTAAAGCAGATAAGTGAGGCATCCAGCCAGTGTTCCTGCAAGGAAAGCTATCACCAAGCCTAAGACAGGGTGGATTTTCATGTTTATAGTCCATACTAGTATAAAGGCCCCTAGGGGGAAGGTACCCTCTACAGATAGGTCTGGAATTCCCAGTATATTAAAAGAAATCATTACTCCAATGGCCAGTAGAGCAAAGATCATACCTTGCTCTACTGAGGTTAACATTATCTGACTCATCTATCCTCCTTGGTGGTAGATTATTCTACCTTTTCAGCTCCTTGGAAGACCGGTAGGTCTGCTGCTAGGCCTAGGGCTGCTCTTGTAGTTTCATTTACTAACATTACATTATTCTTGTTATATTCTACTGGTAAATCTGAAATTGCAGTTCCTTCAAGGATTTTAGCTGCCATTTCTCCTGCTTGTTTGCCATGCTCATAGTAGTTAACTCCCTCGCTGAACAACAGGCCTGCTTTAACTTGGCCTTCTTCAGATGATACTGAAGGGATACCATGCTCAATTAGATTTTGAGCCAGAATTTCAGCTGCTGATGCTACCATGTTATCTGTAATTGCGAATAACCCGTCAACTTCATCTTGTAGCGAAGTTATTGCTACTGGGATGTCGTTAACTTGAGAAATCCCTACTTCCTTGATTTCAATTCCCAGTTCTCCAGCCTTTGCCTTAAGCTCATCTACCTGAACTCTAGAGTTTTGTTCTCCTGTGTTGTAGATAACTCCTAGGGTTTTAGCCTCAGGGTAGATTTCTAAGAATTTTTCAATTTGGCTTTTTGGGTCGATATAGTCAGAAACTCCAGTTACATTACCACCAGGGCTTTCTAAGTTATCAACTAGCTCTGCTCCTAAGGGGTCGGTAACTGCTGAGAAGACTATCGGGATATCTTCGATTTGGGCCATAACTCCTTGGGCCGCCGGTGTTGCGATGGCATAGACTAGGTCTACTCCGTCAGCTTTGAATTTTGAGGCCACTTGTGAAATCACATTTGGATCTCCGTTGGCATTTTGTAGGTCATAGGTTACATTTAGTCCTGACTGGGATAGTCCCTCCTGGAAGCCTTCATTGGCCGCATCTAGGGACACGTGGTCAGCAAATTGGATAATTCCAACCTTAATTTCATCTTCTCCACTTGTCGTTTGTCCACCGCCGGCACATCCGACAAGGACCAGGACTAGGGCGATTGCTAGTGCTAATCTTTTCATTTTCATTCCTCCTAAAAAAATAATAAAAAAAAGTAGATTTATCCACAAGGACGAAATCTACATCTCCGCGTTACCACCTTATTTGCAGCATAGCTGCCAACTCTAAGGTTATAACGCACCACCGAAAGGGTTAAACCCCTTTGATTCAGAAGCGAACAATGACTTGGCCTTAGATAGCCCCTCTCAGCAATTAGGTCCTTCTCTGTAAATCCTACACCAAATCCCTCTTCATCACAATCTTCTATAAATAAAAAAACGTAGATTTATCCACAAGGACGAAATCTACATTTCCGCGGTACCACCTTTTTTACAACAAAGTTGTCAACTCTCCGGCGATAACGGGCCAAACGAATAGACTTACATATCAGTCTATTAGCTCAAAAGTGAATTAATGTTGGGCTTAGAAGGCCACCCTCACAGCATCTGGGTTGCTCTCTGAACTTCCTATACACAACTAGTCTTTTTCATAGCTATTATTTATATTGTTTATTCTATATTCTGAATCAGAAAAAGTCAAGCAAATGCCTAGAAATACTTGAAAGCACAATTCTGACCCTAGCTTATCCACTTAAGGGTCCTTGGTAAATATTTTATCTTTAAGGACCTTGTTAACATAAGCGTAGCCGGAAGGCTTGTGGGGCACTGTACACTTAGAACAATCTTTGATTCGGCCTTTAAGATGATAGTTCCCGCCACAATCTTCAATTAAAAATAGGGGGCAGTAGCAAAAAAGACAGTTAAACTCTTTTTTATCTTCTATTTGGTGGCAGGGAAAGAATTGGCAGTCTATATTTCTAAAAAATTTATAACTATTTTCCATAGTAGTCCTCCAGTTGTTTCAGTAGATAGTCATTATCCTCCTTTGACCTAACCGCAATCCTAAGGTGGTTAGGGTCTAAGCCTCTAAAAGAAGAACAGGTCCTAATTAAAATCTTTCGTTCTAGAAGAAAGTCGAAAAGATCATCAACTGTGCCTTTTTTTAGTTTAAGGAGTAGGTAGTTAGACCGAGAAGGGTAGATATTAAAGGCTCCTAGTTTTTCTAAGCCATTAACAAAGTCATTTCTCAAGCTGATATTGAGCTTTATGCTTTGGTCTATATAACTTTTACAGTTGAAGATATAGCGGCCAGCGCTCTCTGCAAAGGAATTGATATTCCAAGGTAACTGTCTTTCTCGAAGTAGTTTAGCAACTGGTTTTTGGGTCAGGCCATAGCCTAATCTTAGGCCAGGCAGACCGAAGAACTTGGTAGAGGCCCTTAGTAGGTAGATGTTCTTAAAATCAAAGGCCCGCGCTAAGTCTACCGTATCATAATCTAAGTTGGCAAATTCAAAAAAAGCCTCGTCTAAGATGACTGAGGCTGAGCCTTTCGCAGCAAGCTTAAAAATCCTATAGAGGAAGTCCTTCTCTAGGGCTAGACCAGTTGGATTGTTTGGGTTGGCGAGAATCAAGGCCGTGTCCGGTTCAGACTTGTTCATAAGTTCCAAAACCCTATCCTCATCTATGCTTAAATCTTCACTAGATTTCAAAAACTGGATATCAAGGCCGTGGACTTTAGCCCTAAGCTCGTATTCTCCAAAGCTTGGGACCGGCACTAGGAGTTTTCTGTGAGCTGAGATAATTAGGTCAATTAATTCGACAGAGCCATTTCCGAGGAGAATTAGGTCTGAACTTACGCCCAGGTACTCGGCTACGGCTTTTCTCAGCTCCCTATATTGAATATCTGGGTAAGCGCTTAGCCTATGTCTTTCAGACCAAAGGAAATCTTCTAGGCCCGGTGCTGGACCTAGGCTATTGATATTAGAGGAGAAGTCAATTAAATCCCCATCTTCTGAATAGGTGAGTAGATCTGCGCCGTGGATCATGCTAGCCTACTATTAATAAAGACGATTACTAGGTAGATCAGTGCCAGGGCAATTTCACTCCTGTACATAACCTTGATTGTATCGTCAATGTCCTTGGTTCT
>CAZFXW010000072.1:0-6246 GCA_964523385.1 uncultured Peptoniphilaceae bacterium
GGTCGGGTCATGGCGAATATCAACAATCTGAATCACTTCATATAAATTTTCCCTTTCTAAAAGGTACTCATTAATAATCTTTGCCCAATTGTCTTTTTCAGCTTTAGACACTCTGGCAAATCCATATCCAGGTAGGTCAACCAACCTAAAATCATCATTAATATTGTAAAAATTTACAGTCCTAGTCTTGCCAGGCTTTGAGCTGGTATAGGCCAACTTTTTCCTTCCTCCTAGGGAGTTAATAAATGATGACTTACCCACATTGGATCTACCGACAAGGGCTAGCTCTGGCAAATCAGCTGGAGGGTACTGGTCCTTGCGACCAGCAATAACCTCCAACTCGGCCTTTCTAATCTTCATCTTCTAGCACCAAGTCTATTATTTGAGAAATATCTTTTACGTAGTGGAACTTAAGGCCACTTAAAACCTTAGAATCAATTTCCTCGACGTCTAATTTATTCTCTGTTGGTAGGATAATATTTTTTATGCCATACCTTCTAGCTGCCAAAGTCTTCTCCTTGACACCTCCAATTGGCAGAACCCTACCCGTTAGAGTTATCTCTCCAGTCATGGCAAAGTTTGGCCTAACAACCCTACCTGTTAGGGCAGAAATCATAGCTATAGTCATGGCCGTTCCTGCTGATGGACCATCCTTTGGAATCGCACCTTCTGGTATATGGATGTGAATGTCAGATTCCTTGTAGAAATTCTTATCTTTAATTCCTAATTTATCAGCATTAGACCTAATATAAGAAGCTCCAGCCATAGCAGATTCCTTCATCACATCTCCCAACTGACCAGTTAACTGAACCTTGCCAGTTCCAGGCATAACGTTAGTTTCAATCTGTAGGATTTCTCCACCTACTCTGGTCCAGGCCAAGCCGGTTACCACGCCAACCTTAGGTTCGTCAGTAAAGTCCTCATCCCTATACTTGGCTCTATCGGCATAGGTATCTAAGTTAGCAACGGTGACAGATATTCTCTCACTTCCGTCTTCAAGCATCTTCTTAATAGCCCTTCTTATAACCCTAGAAATAATCCTCTCTAGTTCCCTAACCCCAGATTCCCTTGTGTGGAACTGGATAATATCCCTAAGGGCATTATCAGAAATGTTGATTTCTCCTTCACTAGCTCCGTGCTTTTCAAGATTTTTTGGAATCAAATACTCGGTGGCTATGGCAAACTTTTCTTCTGCCGTGTAACCACTGATATTGATTATTTCCATCCTATCCCTTAAGGCGTCTGGGATTAATGATACGTCATTGGCTGTTGTAATAAACATTACATTAGACAAGTCAAAGGGTATTTCAATATAGTGGTCGGTGAATTCATCGTTTTGCTCAGGGTCTAACACTTCTAGGAGTGCTGATGCTGGGTCTCCTCTAAAGTCCGAAGCCAACTTATCTATCTCATCTAACAAGAATACAGGATTCATAGCTCCAGCCCTAGTCATAAGGGTGATAATCCTACCAGGCATAGCACCTATATAGGTCTTTCTGTGGCCTCTGATTTCAGCTTCGTCCCTGACTCCTCCCAGCCTCATACTAACAAACTCCCTGCCCATTGCCCTAGAAATAGATCTGGCAATTGAAGTCTTACCTACTCCTGGAGGTCCGGTTAGGCAAATAATAGAGCCAGCGATTTTATCCGTCTTCTTTATCACCGCCAAATGCTCTAAGACTCTTTCCTTAACGTCTTTAAGACCAAAATGGTCCTCGTCTAAAATTTTTCTAGCCTTCTTAATATCTATATCACTTTCAGTATAGATATTCCATGGCAGCTCAATTAAATAGTCAAGGTAGGATGTGGATACATTTACCTCTGGAGAATTTGGATTTAAAGTGGCTAGCTTTTCAGCTTCTTTTATCGCCACTTCCCTTGCATAGTCTGGCATATTGGTCTCTTCTATCTTTTCCAAATATTGCTCTAGAATATCCTCGTCGCCAGCATCGCCAAGTTCAGACTTTATTACATTTAATTGCTCTCTTAGGTAATAATCCCTCTGGCTCTTATCTATGTTCTTTTTAACTTTTTTATCAATATTAGCCTCAAGCTTAGAAAGCTCAATTTCCTCTTGGAGGATTACATGTAGCTTTTCCAGTCTTTCATAGGGGTCTAATTCCTTTAAAACCTCGTAGTGATCGTCCATCTTTAATTCCATATAAGATGCCACCACATCTGCAAGTCTGCCTGGATCCTCTATATCAATTACGGCTAAAAGTACCTCACTAGCTATCTGAGGATTCAAGCTAGCATATTCTGTTAAGCCATCTACAACCAATCTCATAGCAGCCTTAGTCTGATCGCTAATTTCCGACTCATCATAGTCGATATACTCATACTCCTCAATATCCCCTACCAAGTATTCGCCATCTTCCATGTTTAGAAGCTTGGCCCTTTCTTTACCTTCTATTAGCACTCTAGTAGAGCCATTTGGAAGTTTTAAGGTTTGCTTGATCTCAGCAATAGTACCCATATCATATACATCATCCATCTCTGGGTCTTCAACTTTGTAGTCTTTTTGTGAGGTTAAAAAGATTAGAGAATCATCAATCATTGCTTTTTCCAAAGCTTTTATAGATTTATCCCTTCCTACATCAAAATGGACAACCATAGAAGGAAAAACCCACATGCCCCTAAGGGGAATCATAGGGAGTTTTTTCTCCGTTATTTCATATCTATTAATCATATAATCACCTCTATAACAATAAGAAAGAGGACGGGATACCACCAGTCCTCCTGAATATTATTTAAGAAACCTCTGTTTGAGCGTCGTTTTCAATAACCAAGATTGGCTCTGCTCCCTTAGTCACTGTTTCTTCCGTAATGGAAACTTTTTTCACATCTTCCCTTGAAGGGATTTCAAACATTAAATCTAAAAGTAGATTTTCCATAATAGACCTAAGACCTCTAGCCCCAGTCTTTAGCTCCATGGCCTTGTGGGCAATAGCATTTAGGGCCCCTTCTTCAAAGAATAACTCAACGTCATCCATGGCAAAAATTTCCTTATATTGGCTAACAAGAGCATTCTTAGGTTTAGTTAGTATAGTCTTTAAGGCCTCTTCGTCTAATTCTTCTAAAGAGACTATAATAGGAATCCTTCCAACAAACTCAGGGATTAAGCCATATTTAAGAAGATCTTCTGGCCTAATATCCTTGATAAGCTCTGAATATTCATCAGATGCCTTGGCTCCACTTGAAGACCCAAAGCCTATGGAAGTGGTATCCATTCTAGATTGGATTATCTTTTCGATACCCTCAAATGCACCACCTACAATAAAGAGGATGTTGCTAGTATCTATCTGAATGTACTCTTGCTGAGGATGCTTCCTCCCACCTTGAGGTGGTATATTAGCAATAGTACCTTCTATAATCTTTAATAGAGCCTGCTGAACTCCTTCACCACTTACATCCCTGGTGATAGACGGGTTAGAACTTTTCCTAGTAATCTTGTCAATCTCATCGACATAGATTATACCCCTTTCAGCCATCTCTACATCATAATCTGCTGCTTGAACCAGCTTAAGGATAATATTCTCAACATCCTCACCTACATAGCCAGCTTCAGTTAAGGAAGTGGCATCGGCTATGGCAAAGGGTACTCCAAGCACCCTAGCCAAAGTCTCAGCTAATAAAGTCTTACCCGATCCGGTAGGACCGACTAAGAGAACGTTAGACTTAGAAAGTTCAACGTCTGAATCTAGCCTTTGAGAATCTATTCTCTTGTAGTGGTTATAGACAGCTACAGCCAAGGCTTTCTTGGCATCGTCTTGTTGAATTACATATGAATCTAAAAACTCTTTAATCTCTAGAGGTTTGGAAATGTCCCCAAAAATTTGCTCCCCCGGCTCTAAGGATTCACCAACTATTTCATTGCATAGACTGATACATTCATTGCAAATATAAACACCTGGTCCGCTTATAAGTCTTTCTACCTGACTTTGGTCTTTTCCACAAAAAGAGCATTTCAATTCTTTTTCGTCGTATTTGGCCATTTTCCCCTCTTTCTAGTTATTTTCCGGCTTTTTCAATAACTTTATCAATCAAACCGTATTCAAGAGCTTGTTGGGCAGACATATAGTTATCTCTGTCTGTATCCACAGCTACCTTTTCAATCGGCTGTCCTGTTCTCTCTGAAATAATCTTATTTAATATCTCCCTCACCTCAAGGATCTTCTCGGCTTGAATCCTAATGTCTTCAGCCTGACCTTGAGCACCGCCTAGCGGTTGGTGGATCATTACGTCTGAATGTGGAAGAGCAAATCTCTTACCCTCAGCTCCAGCAGCCAAAAGTACCGCCCCCATAGAAGCAGCTTGGCCTACGCAAATCGTAGATACGTCACAGGAAATATACTGCATTGTATCGTAGATTGCTAGCCCAGCCGAGACTGAACCACCTGGTGAATTTATATATAAATGAATGTCCTTTTCCGAGTCCTGTGCTTGTAAAAACAAAAGTTGGGCAACGATAACGTTGGCCATATCGTCTGTCACTGGGCCTCCAAGGAATATTATTCTATCCTTGAGAAGCCTGGAGTAAATATCATAGGACCTTTCCCCTTGAGCCGTCTGTTCGACTACAATAGGTATTAGTGCCATTCAATCACCTTTCCTTAATTATTCTGATTCTTCTGAATCCTCATCTTTTGCTTCAACTGGAGTAAACTCAAAGACTTCAAGAATTCTATCAACTATCTTTCTGTTTCTGACAGCCATCTCAGCTGACTCAGTTCCTTGGTTCTTCTTCCAGTCTTCTATAAATGTTTCAACATTTTCACTTTCCATGCTCTCTGCAAGCTCAGTTAGCTCTTCGTCAATTTCCTCTTCGCTAACTTCAATTCCCTCTGCCTTAGCAAAAGCTGTCAGTGCTAATTGCTCTTGAACTCTGTGAAGGGCTGTAGGTCTCATCTCTTCCCTCATGTCTTCTTCAGTTCTATCCTGGCTGCTTAAGAACATATCCATATCCATGCCATATTGGGCAAGTTGATTGGCTAGGCCTCTAAACTCATTTTCAAGTTCATCTTCTACCAACACATCTGGAATTTCAACTTCCATGCCATCAATAAGCACTTCCATAGCTCCACCAACCTTGGCATCTCTCTCTACTTCTTCAGACTGCTCCTCAAGCTCCTTCTTCAAGCTTTCCTTGTACTCGTCTAGAGTATCGTATTCAGAAACGTCCATAGCAAAATCATCATCAAGCTCTGGAAGCTCTCTTCTCTTAATAGAGTTTACAACCACCTTAAAAGTAGCGTCCTTACCTGCAAAGTCTTCTGAGTGGTAGTCTTCTGGGAAAGTTACCTCAACATCAACTTCGTCTCCTTCTGACTTACCGACTAACTGCTCTTCAAAGCCTGGGATAAAGCTATTTGATCCAAGCTCAAGATCGTGACCAGCTGCCTTACCACCTTCAAAAGTTTCTCCATCTAAGAAACCTTCAAAATCAATATTTACTGTATCGCCTTCTTCAGCTGCTCCATCTACATTTACTAGCCTAGCATTTTTCTCCCTCTCATTTTCAAGGGCTGCGTCAACTAGCTCCTCGCCAACTTCTACTTCCTCATACTCTACCTTAGCTCCCTTGTAATCGCCAAGAACTGCCTCTGGTCTTAGAGGAATCTTAAAGTTAACCTTAAAGCCATCTTCACCAACTTCACCATCAACTTCCATCTCTGGATAGTCAATAGCATCAAGCTCTAGCTCATCTAACATAGGTCCGTAAAGCTTGTTTAAAGCCAAGTGTACTGCCTCTTCATAAAAAATATCCTTACCATAATTTACTTCTATAATCCTTCTAGGTGCCTTACCTTTTCTAAAACCTGGCACGTTGAAGTGAGATTTATTCTCTAAATAAGCTTGATCTAAAGCCTCCTTAAAAGACTCTCCATCAACCTCAATAACTACTTCTGCTACATCATTTTCTACCTTAATTAATTCTGCGCTCATTTGCTTCCCCCTTTAATCCTATTCTACTATTATATCATAAGTTCGTATCTTGTTAAATTAGTACGAAACTATTATCCCACCATCATCAGCATAAGTAGTCGAAAGACCCCCAGTTTCAAAAATCAAGACCCTTCCTACAGGGTATCTTTCCTTGATTCGACCTGCCATGCTAACAGCTCCAGCCTCTGCATTAGAGTGGGTGATAACCACAGTCCTATCTCTAATGCGTTCAATATCCTTGCCTAAATATTCTACAAGCCTTTCATGGGCCCTCTTAAGCCCCCTTGGCCTATCTAACAT
>CAZFXW010000073.1:0-5712 GCA_964523385.1 uncultured Peptoniphilaceae bacterium
TGACCGCAATCTATGGATACTTCAACGCCGGCAGCCTGGTGGCGCTGTTCCGGGATGATCCCGCCGTCATTGAGATCGGCACCCGGGCCATGCGCTGGCAGTGCATCTCCCTGGTTCTGCTGCCGCTGGCCATGTACGGCAACATGCTGTTCCAGTCGGTGGGCATCGGCAGAACCGCAACTCTGCTGGCCTGCCTCAGAAGCGGGATCTGCCTGATTCCAATCATCCTGATCTTCAACGCCCCAGGCCGGCGTCTCTAAGAAAATCGATGACTTTAAGTTTCTAATAGAATTTTTCTGGCCCAGTCTTTCGATAGCCGAGTTTAAATGGGCTCTCTTGTCGCCTATATTAGACCCTATAGACAAATAGACCCTAACCCACTCCTTCCTTAACTGAACACTTACAGTATCTAGGGGTAGGTTGATTGGAGCCCAAGGTTTTTTAACTGTAAGCTCTACCCAGTCTAAAACTGGATACTTGGCTAGGATTTGGTCTATAAGGAGGGAAACTGCGGTTTCAATAAGGTCATGGGAAACTCTAGGGAACTCTTCCATAATAAAATGGGACAGCTCTCCATAATGAACCGATTGGTCAAGGTCAACTGTTCTTCCAGGCTTCCTAATATCCAATCCTAATTTTACATCTAGGACAAATTTTTGGCCTAGGTTCTTCTCCTCCTCATAGACCCCATGGTGGGCAAAGACCACTAGCCCGTCTATATTTATACATCCATTTAGCTTGGAAATCATATGATTATCTCCTTGTTCTTCTTTTCATAGGACCAGTTGCACATATCCCAGGCTGGACAATTATGGCATGACCTTGAGGCCTTATCTGCCTTATAGAAGTACTTGGCAAAGGTAGAAGTCTCACTTTTCTCCCTATGCTCTAATATGGCCTCTAAAATAGTTGCCTTTTCTTCTTCTGAAAAATCTGTCTTCTCTAATATATCCAGGGAAAAATCATAGGAGGCCACATTATGATCTGGGCCTCCTCTGTATTCAGCCGCCCTTCCAATATCGTGGAGTAGAGCAGCTGAGTATATTAAATCTCTAGAAAAACCTAAGTTTTCTTCAAGATTGTATATTTCCATTATCCTGGCTACGTCTAGATAGTGCTCTAGGTCATGCTTGCAGAAGATTCTGTCCTCTTCCTTAGACTCAATCTCCTTAAGCTCCCTTTGGTATTCTTCAGACTTTAGGATAATATTTGTATTTTTCATGTTATAGACCCATTAGCCTCATGGCTTCGTCTCTAAGTTCTTTATCTTCTAAGAACTCTCCAGTTGCATAGCTAGTCACAGTTGATGCGCCTGGCTTTTTAATACCTCTCATATTCATACAAAGGTGTTCTGCTTCAACGATAACCAAGGATCCCCTACAGTCTAGGTATTCGTATAGGGCATCAGCAATCTGCTGGGTTAATTGTTCTTGAAGCTGGGGTCTTCTGGCGTAAACCTCACAAGTTCTTACTAGTTTTGACAATCCTGCCACTTTTCCGTCTGGCAAGTAAGCTAGGTGAATCTTACCGTAGAATGGTAGGAAGTGGTGCTCACACATAGAGTAGAAAGGAATATTCTTCTCTACAACCATGTCATCATTAACCACGTTAAAGGTCTTAGATAGGTGTTCTTCAGCTGTCTTACCTAATCCTGCAAAAATCTCTGCATAAGATCTGGCTACCCTAGCTGGCGTCTCCAAAAGTCCTTCCCTATCTGGGTCCTCTCCCATAGCTACTAGAATCTCCCTAAAGGATTCTTGAATTCTCTCTTGATCCATAATATACCTCCGTATATTCATATATTTCCAATAAAATTAATATTTAACTGGCTTACACACAGATTATACACTAAAATGAAATAAATTGCAAGTTAGCTTCTAATGGACATCTCTATTAAACCAGTGGCTGTCTTGCCTATAAGACCTAGTTCTATGTGCCTAGTCTTCAGGCTATCCTGGAGAAAATCAATAAGATTTTCCGTGTCTTTTCGGTTCATCCTTAGATAATCAACCAGTATTATGCCTCTTATACCCCGAATCTGTATTTGACTAACAAGTTCCACAGTGCTTAACAAATTAACTTCCCAGGCCATTTCGGCCCTATTTCTTGACCGGTAATGCTTTGAATTAATATCCACTACCGTGAGTGCCTCCAGTTCTTCAATTACTAGTTCTGGCCCTTCTGGAAGGCTTATTTTCCTTAGAAGGGATTTTTGAACAGCTTCATTATACACACTTATAGACCTAATGTCCAAGCTAGTTTGGAGCTTTAATCTAGGTCCAAAGAAGTCTCGGTATTCCTTAAAAATCTCCTGGGAATTTGTGTAAATATCCCTGGCCTCAGCCAAGGCTAGAAGAACTTCCTCAGGTGGATTCAATTGGAGTGGATTGTCCCTCCTAGCCAAGGCCTTCCTTCTCTCTTTAAAAAGCTTATATTCATCTAGGAGCTGGTCTAGATTACCTTGAGCCCTAGTCCTTACTATAATCTTTTCATCCTGACCCAAGCCCAGCTTTCTAAGACCTTCCTTAGCATTTTGGATAAAATTCTCATCTAGGCTTCTAGAAAAGAAAAGGCCCTCTTCTAGAGGATAGTAAATCATATAGTCTCCTAAGTATTTAACTTCAGGACTAAGCCGGGCCAGCTTTCCCTCTAAAGGTGGGTAAACTAGGCTGGCTGGAAAATCCGCCGGCCTCCCCTTGGCCATCTCCCTCTTTGGTATAAAGGCCTTATCTTCTCCTAAATCCACCTCATAGCCTGATAGAAAATCTAGATCGCCACTAATATGGGTCCTGTAAACAGTACCAGGCACAAACTTTATAGGGTATTTCTTGTAATAGGCCAAGTCATCATCTTTGATTAGTAGAATCTCTAGCCAGTCTGGGCTGGCGTAGATATAGGCCTTTTTCATCAGCTATCGATCTCCTTAAAGGCCAGGCCCAATTGGCTAAGCCTAGTGACTTCTAAATCAGCATAGTCTATGTCCTTGCCTAACTCTAATGATAGAGCCCCAATAAGGACGTCAGCCCTTAGGGTCGCTCCTGCATCTTGGCTACAGGTATAGAGTATGTGAGTGTCTCCATCTAATTTCTGAACCTCCAGCTCATGGAGCATCATCCTAATATTTAAGGGCATATCTACTTCCCTCTTTAACCTTTTGTTGTGAACCCTTCTCTTATAAATGTAATCTTTAGACTCCATAATCTTCTTGCAGGCTTTCTCAATTTCTTCAAGGTTTTCTAAACCTGGAAGGACTATCCTGTAGCTGGCGTATTTTATCTCCATGGTCAGAGATTGATAGGCCTTAGAGGTCCAAAGATTTTCTATCTCTAGTCCCTCTGGCAAATTAGCTGAGATTGCCTGACCCATCCCCTCTATAGGGTAGTCTTCTTCAGTTTCAAACTCAATAAATTCACAAATAGACTGGACTCCCAAGGGCAAGGGGTTGGGAATAGACAGAACAGGGGTCGGTGAAAAACCCTCGCTATACTTTAGCTTGTAGCCAGTTCTGTGGATAGCCCTTTGAAAAATCCTCACTGTGTCTAAATGGCCCACTAACCTGATATATCCAGTCTTGGTAAATTTTGCTCTATATATCATGGACAGTAAACCCCCTTGTACTTCTTGTTTACGCCACAGGCATAACACTGGTTTCTGCAGTCAGGTGATAAGCTTCCACCATAGGCCTTGGCCCTTTCCCTGGCTAAAAACTCCTTGCTTACCCCAACATCAATAAAGTCCCAAGGCAGCCTTTCGTCCTGATCTAGCTCTCTGGTGTAATATGCTAGGTCAATTCCCTCTTCTTCAAAGGCCTCTAGCCACTCATAATACTTAAAGTGCTCGGCCCAGGAGTCAAAGATACAGCCCTTCTTAAAGGCTCTTTCGATGACAGACCCAAGTCTCCTATCTCCTCTGGTTACCACACACTCTAACATAGATAGTCTAGGGTCATGGTAGGAGTAGGAAGCCTTAGGATCTCTCATCTGCTTCCTTATATAGTTAGCCTTGTCATACATGGTGGATAAGTCGTCTTGCTTTTCCCACTGGAAAGGGGTAAAGGGTTTAGGAACAAAACAAGAAGATGACACCGAGACCTTAAGATTGCCCTTTTGGTCTTCTGGATCTTGGTCGAAGAACATATCTACAATCTTCTTGGAAATCTTAACTATTCCATCTAGGTCCTCCTTTTCCTCAGTAGGTAGGCCTATCATAAAGTAAAGTTTAATGGTCGAGTAGCCTTCCCTAAAGGCAAAGGCAACGGCATTTTCTATGTCTTCATCAGTAATATTCTTGTTGATTACGTCTCTAAGCCTTTGGCTACCAGCTTCTGGAGCAAAGGTCAGGCCCGTCTTTCTGCCAGCCTTTTGAATTTGCTTTAGAACTCCAAGGGAGTCTGAATCTAACCTTAGGGAGGGCAGGGATATCCTAATATTTTGATCTTGGTATTTTTTCTGGAGCTCATCAACTAATCTGTTTAGTTCGGGAAAGTCACAGGTAGACAGGGAGGACAAGGAGATATCGTCATAGCCTGTAGCGGCCAGCATATCCGATGACTGGTCTAGGATAGACTGGACCGACCTGTTTCTAATGGGCCTATAGGTCATTCCTGCTTGGCAGAACCTACAGCCTTGGGTACAGCCTCTAAAGATTTCCGTCACCACCCTGTCGTGAACCGACTGAACATGGGGGATAATAGGCTTTTGGGTATGGTAGCAAAAGTCGAAGTCCTCTACCCACCTTTTAGATATAATCTCCTTGGCCCTAGGGTGAAGAGTCTCTCTTCCCACCAACTTCTGGCCCTGGTAGATTTCCTTATAATACTTAGGCACGTAGGTACCTTCTAAGTCTAGGGCTTTTTCTAGAAAATCATCTCTGCTTAGTCCCTCATCTTTGACCTGGGCATAAAGCCTTAGGACTTCAGGAATTAGGTCTTCCCCATCGCCAAGAAGGAATATATCGATATAATCTGCCATAGGCTCCGGATTTACAGCACAGGGCCCCCCTGCTATGATTATCGGGTCATCCTCAGTCCTATTAGCGCTCCTTAGGGGAATACCTGCCAAGTCTAACATATTTAAAATATTGGTATAGGACATATCGTACTGGAGGGTAAAGCCAAAAAAGTCAAAGTCTTTAATGGGCCTTTTAGATTCAAGGCTAAAGAGGGGTAGTCCCTCTTTTCTCATTTCCCCTTCCATATCTACCCAAGGTGCAAAGACCCTCTCACATAAAAAGCCCTCCCTATTTACCAATTCATAGATTAAATCCATGCCATTGTAGGACATGCCAATCTCATAAATATCCGGGTAAGAGAAGGCAAAGCGGACTTTTGCCTTGTCAAAGTCCGCTTTAATGGAGTTAACCTCTCCGCCGATGTATCTGGCTGGTTTGTCAACCTTATTTAAAATTTTGTTTAACACTCTCTCAAAGTTCTTATCTATCATATCTACTCCTCAGGAGGATAGTTATACTCATCTAAGTTTTCGTCATCCTCATAGTCAACGTAGTCATTCTCGTTATAATCTTCTTCTAAGATTTCTTCCTCATATTCGTCGTATAGATGGCTATTTGGGTCTAACTTCAAGTACTCGGCGACTACTTCCCTGACGATTACAGCCCCGTTAGAGCCAGATCCTGCCTGGTATAGGAGGGTACAGATGGCTATTTGTGGGTTATCATAGGGGGCGAAGGCCACCATCCACGAGTAGTCATCAA
>CAZFXW010000073.1:5722-6223 GCA_964523385.1 uncultured Peptoniphilaceae bacterium
ATCAAAGGCTTCCTTAGTCTCAGGGTTAATACCATCTCTTTCAGCAGTTCCTGTCTTTAGGGCAACCTCTACTGGAAAATTTCCAAATACTTGGTCAAGAGTTCCCACCTTAGCCGCCATATTCATACCTAGTCCAATCTGACTTAGGTGATCATAGTCATTTAAAGGCACTCTAAAGCGCTCAGGTTCCTTATTCAGGAGAATTTGGGAGTCATCCCAATTCCTAACTTCCTTAACCAAGGATGTTGTATTCCTATAGCCACCATTGGCAAAAATCGACACGTAATTAGCCATCTGTAGGGGCGTATAGGCATTTTGACCCTGGCCAATAACAACGTTTAGCATATCGGTCAAGTTCCAATCCGACTGGTCCATGTAGGAATACTTTATCCTATCAGAGAAATTGTCCCCATTGGCAAAGGTCTTCTGCATATCTAAGCCTAGCTCTTCAATTCGGTCGTAAACCGTATCCCTGTCTAAGTCTTCATCTAACAAGGTTAG
>CAZFXW010000074.1:0-6183 GCA_964523385.1 uncultured Peptoniphilaceae bacterium
AGGGGAGAGGTCCAGCTCTTAGCAAGCTTGGATCAGCAGAATGGCAGAAGACCAAGGCTAGGACTAAAAAGGCCCTAGAGGAAATCGCCCAAGATTTAGTAGAGATATATGCTAGGAGGGAAGAGGAAGAGGGCTTTGCCTTTTCTGCCGACAGCCCTTGGCAGCAGGAATTTGAAGACTCCTTTCCCTACCAGGAAACACCAGCCCAGCTTAGGGCTATTGGGGAGATTAAAAAGGATATGGAAGCTTCTAAACCAATGGAAAGGCTCCTCTGTGGAGATGTTGGATATGGTAAGACGGAGGTAGCCTTTAGGGCTGCTTTTAAGGCTATTATGGACGGCAAGCAAGTTGCCCTCTTGGTGCCTACTACAATTCTGGCCCAACAGCATTATCACACTGCCCTGGAAAGGTTCAAGAATTTTCCGGTTAAAGTAGACTTGATATCTAGGTTTAGGACAGCTAAGGAGCAAAAGCTTGTCTTAGAGGCTACGGCTAAAGGGCAAATAGACCTTCTAATAGGAACCCATAGGCTCCTATCCCAAGACCTATACTTCGATGATTTGGGGCTTCTAATCGTAGATGAAGAGCAGCGCTTTGGAGTTAGGCATAAGGATAAACTTAAGGCTTTAAGGGAGAATATAGATTTACTTCATCTATCTGCAACTCCTATCCCTCGGACCATGCAAATGGGTCTGGTGGGCATTAGGGATATGTCTATCCTCGATGATCCTCCAGAGCACAGGCATCCGACTACGACTTATGTAACTGAATTCGAGCCTATGATTATTAGAGATGCAATACTTAGGGAAATGACTAGGGGAGGCCAGATATATTTTGTCCATAACCGAGTAGCTGATATGGATTTGATGCTGTTAAATCTTAGAGAACTAGTGCCAGAGGCGGATATTGTAGTGGGTCACGGTCAGATGAGTGAAAGGCAATTAGAGAAGGTAATGGAGGAGTTTGCTCGGGGTCAGCATCATATTTTACTTTCCACTTCCATCATTGAAACGGGAATGGATATAGAAAATGTTAATACTATGATTATCTATGGAGCTGATAAGTTAGGCCTCTCCCAACTCTATCAATTGAAGGGGAGGATAGGCAGGGGCGATAGATCTTCCTACGCCTATTTTACCTATGAAGCAGACACTAGCCTTAGCGAGATTTCAGAAAAGAGGCTTAAGGCCATTAGGGACTTTACTGAATTTGGGGCTGGCTTTAAGATTGCCATGAGGGACTTAGAACTTAGGGGGGCTGGGAATCTCTTAGGAGAAAGTCAATCGGGCCATATCGAGTCTATTGGTTATGAACTTTACGTAAAGTACATGAAGGAAGCCATAACAAGGGCTAAGGGTGGTCAAAAAATTGAAGAGGAAATTTCTGTCCAATTAGATTTAGACCAGGATACTTATATTTCCGAGAATTATATACCTTCTGGCGAGGATAAACTCGATATCTATAAGAGAATCGCCATTATAGAGACAAGGGAGGAATTCTTAGACATATCAGATGAACTTATGGATCGCTATGGTGATATGCCCCAGTCTGTAATTAATGTCCTTCACAGCGCTATGATTAAGAATAACTCTGCCAAGCTTAATTTTCATCGAGTAGTTGAAGGAAAGGGCTATTTAGAGTTCTTTTTCAAGGAAAGGGATGAGTTTTCCCTAGAGGAACTTAAACTTTTATCCGACAGTTTTGAAGAGGCTATTGAGTTTAATTTATCTCACAGGCCTTCTATTAAACTAAGGATTTTTGACTCTCTAGAGGAAGGGGTTGACTTCCTGATAAGGGCTCAAGACTTGATAAAATCAGCTTAGGAGAGGGAAATACTTGCAAGAATTTCCCAGATGGATATAATTAGTAGAGCTGGTGGATGCCAGCGGGAATGGAGATGAAAATTTTGAGAAGAATTAGAATAATTGCCCTTTTGATGGTCTTAGTTTTTGCCTTTACAGCTTGTGCAGGCAATAGACCAGCGGGAGCGGTAGCTAAGGTTAACAAAGAGTATATTACTAAAGAAGTATTCGATGCCGAGTACAATCTCTACAGACAGATGTTCTATGGCATGTACGATGATGATGCTATGAATGAGGCAGTCGAGGGAAGCCTAAGCCTTAGGCAACAGCTTTCTCAGCAGGTTACCAATAGCCTAGTAATGAGCGAAGTTTTAAGACAAGCTCTAGAAAAGAATAATGTTGAAATATCCGAAGAGGATATAGCTGCTGAAAAAGAGCTTATGGCGGCCAGTGCTGGAGGCATAGAAGCTTTTCAAACCCAACTGGATGAATCAGGTATTGGTAGTGAAGAGTTAGATAAAATTATTATCCAAAGGGTTAGGGAGAATGCCCTAAAGAAGTGGTACTTTGAAAATCACGGAGCACCAGAGGATGAAGTTCAAGCCTACTATGAAGATCATAAAGATGCACTGGTTACTTATGACGTTTCTCATATCCTAGTTGAGACTGAGGAAGAGGCTAAGAAGGTTCTAAAAGAGCTTGATGGAGGACAGACCTTTGAAGCTCTTGCCGAGGAGTACTCAATTGACCCTTCTGGAGCCAATGGTGGAGAGCTAGGCGAAGTAACGATGACTACTAATTTTGTTCCTGAGTTCCTTGATGCAATGGCTAAGTTAGGACCAGGAGAGATTTCAGGCCCGGTAAAAACTGAGTTTGGATACCATATTATCAGGGTTAACACTGTAAAAGAGAGTGTTGAAGATCTAAAGAATGATATTCAGGAAATCCTACTTGATGGTGAGTACAATAATTACGTTTCAGATTTATTTACTGAATCTGATATTGAGATTTACATGCCAGCAGAAAAGGCCCCAAATAGGGATAAATCTAAGAAGGATAAAGAAGATTCTGAAGATTCTGAAGATTCTGAAAACACAGATAATCCCGAAGAAACTAGCGAAGAGGTAAGTGAATAAGAGAACTTTGCACAAGCAAAAGTCTCTTGTAATATTATCCTTGTATTGCTATAATATAGAGCAAATAGCGATTGTTGAAAAATTTATTTATTAATAAGGGAGGATGTCAATGAATAAGGCTGAATTATTAGCGAGTATGTCAGAGAAGAGTGGGTTGACTAAGGCTGATTCTGAAAGAGCACTAAACTCATTTCTAGAAACAGTATCAGAAACTCTAGCAGAGGGTGAAAAAGTTCAATTAGTGGGCTTTGGAACTTTTGAAGCTAGGAAGAGAAAAGCTAGAGAGGGTAGAAACCCAAGAAATCCTGAGGAAGTCATTCATATACCTGCTTCAATTGCACCAGTGTTTAAAGCTGGAAAAACTCTTAAAGAGGCAGTTAATAAATAATAAATACTAGGCAGCTCTTAGGAGCTGCCTTTCTATTTTTGGAGGGTCAATGAGATTAGATTTATTTCTAAAAAATTCTAGGATTATCAGAAGGAGGCCAGTGGCTAAGCAGGCCTGCGATGGTGACAGGGTCAAGGTAAATGAAAGGCTAGCCAAGGCTGGTGATAGGGTGGACGTTGGTGATATAATAGAGGTAGAGTTTGGCAGCGGTGTTCAGAAGTTCGAAGTGTTAAAGATAGCTAAAAATGTTCCGAAGGATCAGGCTGTTGAGCTATACAAAGTTATAGAATAGGTGAAGTTATGAGTAGAAGGCGAAGAAAAAGAAAGATTAATTATGGGAGGCTAGTAATTTTCCTATTGTTGGCCTTAGCTGGCCTATCCTTCCTCTACTCTTTTATAGAGCAGACTATTATTATCTCAAAGAACAACTATGAGAAGGAACTGCTAGAGCAGGAAAAGAGCGAAATTGAGAAGGAGATAGAGAGTCTAGGCATAGAGATTCAAAGGTCTGATGACCCAGATTTCATTGAAGACCTAGCTAGGAAAAAACTCAATATGGTCTATCCTGACGATATTATCTATGTAGATGAGTCTACCGAAGCTTTAGACCAGTTGGAACAGGATACAGAATCAAACTCTGAGTCTAGGGATTGATTTGACATTGTCAAAGGCATAATATAAAATTAAGCGTAGTGTCTTTAAGACAAAATAATATTAGGAGGAACAATTTTTTTCATGTCGATTGAAGTTGGCGAAATTTTAGAGGGTAAGGTTACAGGTGTAACAAAATTTGGTGCATTTGTATCCCTTCCAAGTGGTGATGATGGTCTGGTACATATTTCAGAAATATCTAATGACTACGTGGAAAAAGTCGAAGACTACGTAAGTAGAGGTGAAGAAGTTAAGGTTAAAGTAATATCGGTTAAAGATGGTAAGATAAGCCTTTCCATGAAACAACTGGAGGAGAAGAAGAGACCACAGCCTAGGGAGGAGAGAAGTTCTAGACCTAGCAGGCCAGCTCCAGCTCCAAGTCCAGACTTTACAGATTCACCTAGAGAGGTAAGCTTTGATAATCGACAGAGGAAAGATAGTTCCTTTGAAGATATGATGAATCAGTTTTTAAAGGTTTCCAGTGAAAGACATAGCGACCTAAAGGACAGAGATGGCAAGAAGACAGGTCACAGAGGTAGGTAAGATTAGGTAGAGTTATGCTCTACCTTTTTTGTTTTTAAGGTGGGATTATGAGAAATTCTTCACTCTACAAGGAAGTAAAGGAAAATATTACTAGGGAAAATTTAATTGGAACAGATGACAGATTAGTCCTAGGGGTCTCGGGGGGAGTAGACTCTATGGTTATGCTAGAAATTTTAGCCCTGATGAAGCCAGCTAAGGAAATCATCGTTTGCCACATCAACCATTTGGTAAGAGGAGATGAAGCCTATAGGGACGAGGATTTTGTTAGGGGAAGAGCTAAGGATTTAGGACTTGATTTTCTGCTTCATAGAGAGGATATGAACCAGATGGCCAGGGCCAAATCAATTAGCCCAGAAGAGGCGGGCCGAGAAATTCGACATAAGGCTTTTCAGGAAGCTTTGGCTGGTAAGCAAGGGGTAATAGGATTGGCTCACAATAAAAGTGACCAAGTTGAGACAGTCCTGTTAAATCTCTTTAGGGGAACTGGGATAGCTGGTCTGACAGCTATGGATTTTAAGAGAGGCCAGCTTGTAAGGCCCTTACTCAACGTTTCTAGAGAGGATATCGAAGAATTTGCAAGTAAGTACAAGCTAGCATTTGTTGAAGATAGGACCAATCGAGAGAATATTTACAGGCGAAATTCGATAAGAAATCAGCTCTTACCCTTTATTAAAAAGGAGTATAATCCCCAGGTTGAAGAAGCTATTTGGAGAATGAGTCGAAGTCTAAGAGAAGATGAGGTTTTGACTAGGGCTTATCTAGCTGACCTAATCCAGTCCCTGGTGGTTAAAAGAGTAGATAATCAGATAGTTTTATCTTTAAATAGCTTTAACAGATTAGATTCTGGCATCCAGACTAGGCTTATAAGGGAGTTGGTAGAGGATCTTATTGGAAATATCTCTGGTTTCACCCAAGCTCATCTCCAAGAGTATCTAAAGGTGGCTCAAGGTCAAGAAGGTAGCCAGATGGAAATAAATGACTTGGTTTTCAGAAAATCCTACGGTCAATTAATCCTAGAAAAAAACCAGGATTTGTGGGATACTAGTCAGGTGTTAGAGCTTGATACTGGACGGCAAGGGACCTATGAGCTGGGTCCATATAAAATTCAGATTAGCTTTTCAAAGGAAGGCTCTTTGGGTAAGAATAAGGTGAGTTTGGATAGGGATTTACTTCCAGCCAAGCTCTATTTACGAACCAGAAGGCCAGGGGACCGAATGGATGTCCTTGGCTTGGGAGGCAGTAAGAAGATAAAGGACATATTTATCGATGATAAGGTAGATCGGTCTTTAAGGGACGAGCTTCCTATATTAACCGATGGAGAAGAGATCTTATGGATATGTGGAGGGCGAAGAAGTCCTCACTATCTCTTGGGCAATAAAAGTGAGAACATATTAATAATAGAGGTGATAAGATCATGAATTTAGAGGACCAAATCAAGGAAATTTTATTTACTGAAGAGGAAATTAAGGCTAAGGTAGTTGAGTTGGCTGCTGAAATTGAAGATTATTATGGTAAAAGAAATAGCCCTCTCCTTGTAGTAGGCATTCTTAAGGGGGCAGTGGTATTCTTAACCGACCTAATCAGGGAGATCAAAATGCCAGTTAAATTAGACTTTATGGATGTATCAAGTTATGGTATGGGTAGGACTGAGTCAACAGGTGCG
>CAZFXW010000075.1:0-6062 GCA_964523385.1 uncultured Peptoniphilaceae bacterium
TAACTGATTTACTTTTTCGTGGTGGGTTTTTAGGAGGTGGTGGCCTGCCCCTTGGATTATGTGGGCTTCTGAGTCTTTGATCCACTCGGCCATGGCTAGGGTGTGGCTTGTATCTATTAAGTCATTTTCTCCTGCCAAGAGGAGGGACGGACAGTTAATGTGGGCCAGGTCCTTGTACTCTAGCTGGGCTCCTAGGTTTGATAGGCGAAAAATCTCTGCCTGGGTGGCCAGTTTCTTTGAAAATATCGAAAGGCCCCAAGTAAGTTTTTCCACTATCTCTGAGCCGATCATAACCCAGGGCTTTAGGCCATAAGGCTGGATATTTCCTCCAATTAAAATCAAGGCCTTTAGGGGTTTCTTTGTAATCAGGGCTAGGTTTTTGGCAATGTTGGCCCCGTCGCTAAAGCCTAGTATAACTGGATCCCTTAGCCTTAGCTTTTTCATCATCTTGTTTAGGTTCTTTGCAACCCTACTTGCCCTCAGTGGCTTGCCACTATAGGCTGACCTCCCATGAGCCTCTGTGTCTGGGGCGTAGATGGTAAAGTACTTGGAAAAAAACGGGTATTGTTTTTCAAAGTAGCTGTGGTCTCCACTGTTGCCGTGGATTAAAATCATCGGCGGCCCGCTTCCGGTTGTCTTATAGAAGTGGCGGGTGCCGTCAACTTTTAACTTTCTCATTTCTCCTAATCAGTTCCTCCCAGATAAGGTGTCTCTTTGGAAATTTAGCGTCAACTATATTTTTTAAAGCCCCTAGCTTATTAAACCTGTCCTGGTAGACTAGATATCTTGGTTCCCAATCTGTAGATCCATATTTTTCCTTAGAGTGCTGGAGGGCTTTAAAGTCATATGCATCTTCAACTCTTTGGTATACTTGATCTAAGAGTTTTTCAAACTTTCCCTCTTTAAAATCTTCCGAATGGAAGAGGGGACAAAGTCCCATAGATCTTTCTTCTGCTCCCTATGCCTTAAAGACCTCAAAGGCCTTGACTATACAGATCTCTACAGCCCCCTGGGGCGCTCCCTCTGACCTTCTGGTGATGTCTGCTAGTCAACCCTTTCTTATTCTTGCAGGGGTTGAATACGGCGAAGTCAGTCATCTCTCAATCTAAGTGGGTGTAGAAGTAGCGGCGGGAGTAGGGCTGATCCAGGGCCATGGTACCGACGCAAAACTCCATCATCTGATTGCCCTTAGACTCTAGCCACTTTTGAGTGATATCCTACATCTGGCCCTCGATTTTATCGTCTCTTTCTTCCAGAGGCTTGTACTCTTCAAAGACCAGACCTGCTTTGACTCCATGGTTTATGGCTGCCCTTACCTTAGCTGGCCCCTTGCCAGCCAGGCTGTAGTCTTTTAGCTTAAAGACTGCGTCCTCTCCTATGTGGATTTTCTTCATCTTTAGATTTTCATATAAGTCTAAAAAAGCTGGGGTGATATTTTCCATGGCTATCTTTGCCTTTTCCCCTTTGGCAAAGCTGAGAAAGTCCTGGAGAAAGGCCTCCATATCCTCAGGCCTGACTATTGGATCTCCAGCCACCAAAATCATCGAATGGATTTTCCTATAGGCACAGTAGCCTTCAACTTTTTCGGAGAAAAAAAGATCATTGTCATCTTCTAAGGCCAGGTAGGAGGTTGAGTTTTGACCGTAAAGGTGAGTAAAATTCCAAAGCCAGTCCTGGCTCTTGTACTTAACGTCTGTCATTTATGTTCTTAACTCCCTTGGCGACGCCCTTTAGTACTAGGCCAAAGGCTGCACTTAGTAGAGCCCTTCTAGGGCTTAAAATCCATCTTAGTCCTCCCTTAGCAGGGGAAAATGGATTAACTGCTTCGTAAAGGGCTTTTCTTGCAAAGTTACTAGCCCTTCTTTTTCTAAAGTTTTTTAATTTAGATTTCCTCTTCATTGTAGTTCACATCATTTTCCCATCATATATACCCAATATTGGTCTCAAGTATTTACTCTAGCTGGACTAATCAAGTTAAGCTGGTAAATTTAGTCAAGCAAAAAACCCCAAGGAACCTCCTTGGGGCTTTTTTGCCTACTTAGTGTAGTATTGTTCTATGGCATGTACAAGGCTTAGAATTGATTTAGACAAGAGCTCCATCTTGTTCTCAAACCTAACCAAAAGGTAGATGCTGAGGACAATTGGAAAGCCCATGTTGCTGGCATACTGGATAAGTTCTTCCATTATATGGAAATTGTCTCCTTAGTCGTAGTCACCTTCCTGCCTTCTACCGCCGACTCTAGGGGAATTCCCCTGTTTCTAAAGACATCTAGGACCAGGATATCATTCATCTCCTTGGCCAGCTCTGTGGCTGTTAGGTCCTCCTTTGGATCGTCTACCCTTAGGGTAAACTTCCTTCCAATTTGATCTAAAAATTCCATTTCTAATACTATTCTCTCCATAGTCTACCTCCTTATTCTTCGATTAGTAAGATATCGTCTAGCCTATAAACCGACAGGGTCTCTCTTTCAATGGTCCTAGAAAGGGCCTGGGCTGCAGCCAAGACGTCTAACTCACTGGCCTCTGGATTTAGGTTGGAAAAGGTCTTGTTGATTACCTTTTGCTTGCCGTCGACGATTCCATCGTCTAGGACTAGTTTAATTCTGCTTCTCTCTACTTTGTTCATATCTATCACTCCCTTCACAATGTATATTGGTTTTGGAGAAAAATCTTACTAGTCCTCTTGTAATTAGAACGTATGTTCTATATAATAATATTAGGAGGTTAAGATGAATCGAGATAGATATATTAGATATTTTAAGAGGGGAGTGACTGCCATTGTACCCATGTACGCTGACGGTTTAGGAGATGTGACGATTATTAAATTTAGGGACGGTAGGGAAATTGTTATTGAAAACAATATCAAGACTGTAATCAGCCACTTCGCCTGGGCCCTGTTAATCGACCTGTCTGCATCTAGAGACCACTATGGGGAGATCCTAGGTAAGAAAAAAAATATCCCCCTGGTCCTAGATGAGAAGAATATCTTCCTCCTCTTTAAGACTAGGGTGCCTATAGGTAAAAATGATGGGGCCCATACTTATGTTAACTGTAGGTATATTCAAGACTACAAAGACGGCATGCTCTCCCTAGAAGGAGACTACCAAGTCTACCACTACAACAGCCTAAGGACTACCAAGAACTTTCTAAGAGACTTGACTAGCCTGGGCTATAGGGAATAGAAAATGAGGACAGCCAATGGCTATCCTCATTTTTCTTTGTCCTTTATATTTTCCCTTTATTTATTTCTCTCTCTTAGAACCAGATCCATTGTCTCCTGCCTATTTTTTCCGGCAATTAGCCTAGTCCTGCCCTTTACCTCTCCCCCTCCGATCTGGACGATTTCCCCGATAAAGTGTCCCAGCTCCCTTGAACTGGTCAGATAGACTGGTGGCCTTTGGAAGCTGGCGTAGAGCTCGGCGGTTAATTTATCTGCTGGATTTGGGTAAACCACCAAAATAGCCTTATCCGTATCTCTTTCAAAGGCCTGATGGTCGTATTTTTCCAGGCCATAGTCGCCGATTATCTTAACAAGTTTTTCAGGATACTTAGGGTCGGTTGCATAGCCGGCCTGGTAGAGCTTTTCTGCAGCTTTTCTGTAGTCCCTCTCTCCTATCAAGGAAGCGTAAATCCTAACTCCTTTGATCTCCCTGGTCTTTAAATAGTCAAACCTATCTTCAATTGACTGATCCCAGCTGGCGTAGGCCCTAAATTTTTGCAGGCTATAGACTAGCTTTCCCCTAACATACTCTGGCGATTCTAGGCTGTAGCTAGCTCCCTGACCATGGTGTTTAATGCCAAAGATAGACTTAGCTTCTCTGGCCAGCTGGCTGTTGCCTGCGTCAGACTCGAGTATGGCCTGGGCCAGGGTTATGGAGGGGAGGATTCTGTGAGTAAGCCAGCCCTTAACTGCAGCTGGGGAGATATGGCCTATAAAGTCCTCCCTGGAGATTCGCTTTTCAGCCTGGTTGATCCTAGATTTAATCTCAGCCCATCTACCCTCATTTAGGATTTTCAAGGGACAAGTTTTGCCATTAAAGTCCTGGTGTTTTCTTAGCTCTAGGCCCAGCTTTTTTATCAGGGCCCTGTGGAGGATAACTGCATTGTATTCAGCTTTTTTCCTATTACCATCTGAATTCACACATTGCTCGATAGAAATTCCATAGCTATTTCCTGGTCCAGAGCCGTCTCCCTGGCACCAGGCCACCTCATTTATAGGAATACACTGGATTATCTCCCTGTCGTCGACGACAAAGTGATAGGAAACCTGAGTGCCAGCTGGATTGTTTTCTAAATTCTGGAGATATCTCTGGTGCATGGCTGCATTGGCCCCTGGACTTTCGTTAGAGGTCTCGTGGTAGACGGTATACCTGGGTTTCATGGGAATCCCCGGCCTATTTCTCCCAGTAAGCCTCTTGATTATCTGGATGGAGAATTTAACCCCGCCAATCTGACTTTCCTTAATTATTCCATTTTCTATTTTCATATTATCACCTCGTCTATAAGTGTTAGACCCCAGCCAAGATTACTAGTGTCTACTCACCTTCTTACCAAATCCATTTTATAGTAATAGAGAGGGCTTTTTCTAGAATAAAAGCTATTTTCCAGCCTATTCCCTAATCACCTTTAAAAAGGCTGATTTTAGACCTTTATTAAAAACTTTCTTCTTAAGCATCTAAACATACGTCCTTTTACGCTGGTTTATCCATTATCTTTCCTAGTCCAATAAGGGCTAAATCTAGGGGATTAGAGCCTATTAATGATTAAACCTTTTCGGACTTTTAGCTTATCATAGGCCTACCGGTAAATAAAAGAGTAGCTGCTACTCCCAGGAGTAGAAAATGAAAGAAAGTGTAATCAAAAGAGCCCTTGCAGGTTCGAAAGCAGACAGGGAGAAAACCCTCTTGGCCCTAGAGCCTCTGTTAATCTCAAGTATAAACAAGTATTACTATAGGCCCCATATCTACGAAGACCTCCTGCAAGAAGGCAGGCTCAATATCCTAGAGAGCTTTGAGGATTACGATCCAAATAAAGGAGTCCACTTCCTTGGCTTTATCAAAGTTAGGCTTAAGTATTTTTACTTGGAGATGAACTATGAAAAAGAAGAAATACCCCTAGAACCAGGAACCAACTCTCCCCTAGACAGACTAGAGGCAGAGGTTTGGACAGTTGATGACTGCATCCTAGGAGAGGACGTAGATAGGCTTAAGACAGCCTTGGCCCAGCTTACAGATATTGAAAGTTGGAGCCTGGTAGAGTTTTACATCAATGGCAAGTCAATGAAGGAGATGGCCAAAGAAAGGGGAGTTTCCTACAGGACAGTAGTCAACAACAAAGCCCAAGCCCTGAAGAAAATTAGGAAAATTTACTAAACCTAAAACTATAATTTTTATAAAAGTCAAAGGCTAGGGTCTTTCCCTAGCCTCTTTTTTATCTATCCTATTGTGAAATCCCAGCCCATGTGTTAAAATTTAAAAACCAAGCCGAAGTGGTGGAACTGGCAGACGCGCGGGATTCAAAATCCCGTGGTAGCAATACCGTATGGGTTCGACCCCCATCACCGGCACCATTTTTAAATCGAGGCAAAGCTCTCAACATGCTTACATGGTTGGGCATCGCTTTGATATAGAACTTACAACATGTGGAGGTATGGAAATGAATGCAGGTTTTGTTAATTTAGCGCTATTAGGCGGTTTCATTCTTCTTGTTTACTTTATGATGATTCGTCCTCAGAGAAAGATGGATAAGCAGAATAAGCAAATGAGAGAGTCTCTAAAGTCAGGAGACGAGATTATTACAATCGGAGGAATCGTTGCAAAGGTTTCAAAGATTAAGGATAAGACAGTTGTTGTTACAATTGGCGAAGGTAAGACTAAGATGGAGATTCTTAAGACTGCTGTAGCATCAGTAAAGACAACTCACGACAATGAGCCAAAGGAGAAGAAGGCTGTTGAGCCAGAAGCTCCAGCTCCAAGCAGAGAGAAGAAGGTTGTTGCAAAGAAGCTTACAGATAGTTCACATAATAAGGACAATTCTGATACTTCTGACGACAAGGAAGCTTA
>CAZFXW010000076.1:0-5930 GCA_964523385.1 uncultured Peptoniphilaceae bacterium
AGACTTAGGATCTAGTGTCATTGACGTGGGGGTTCAAGTCCTCTCTCCCGCACCACTTATCCCAACTGTTTATCAGTTGGGATTTTTTTATTGTCTTTTTTTAGGCCTTTATTCTAAGACCAATTAATAATATGTTAAAAATAAAAAGTATGATTTCGAGGCCTCCCGAGAATGGTATTACCTGGCCAAGCGGCCGTGAGCGGCCATTTGAGGGAGGCTCCAAATCTTGGTTTGTATACACTATTAGGCCTTAGGGGTTAGCATTTTTTATTTAGCTATATATTTTTTGTTGGCAAGTATATAATTAGGCTATAAATACAAAGGAGGATATATGGAAGCAATTAGAATTTTAGAAAATGAGCATCAGAATATTCTTCAGATGCTAGATATTATAAAGGAAATTGGTATAAGAGCTATGAACGAGGCTGAGTTTGATACGGAGGACCTGAGAAAGATTCAAAAATTTATCAAGTTCTATGCCGATGACCACCACCATGGTAAGGAAGAGGAAATCCTCTTTTTCCGTATGAAAGAAGAGATTGGCGAGACAGCAGTTAAGGCTATAGAGATGGGTATGGAAGTTGAACATACCTTAGGCAGACACTATAGCTCTGAGCTTTTGCGCTGGGTTGGAATCTACGAGAAAGATCCTAGCGAAGAGAATAAGTTAGAGGTCCTAACTTATCTACTTGCCTATAGGGAAGTATTGACCAGGCATATTGAAAAAGAAGATGAGGTTATTTATCCTTTTGGAGTTAGAGGGCTTTCAGAAGAAACTCTCGAGGAAATCAACCAAGAGTCTTTAGCCTTTGACAAGGAGTTTGAGGAAAATTCTGCTGCCCAGCTTAAGGTGCTGGAAGAATTAAAGGACAAATACCTATAGGTTAGGAGAGGGTTATATGATTGGAGAGAGAGATTCTAACTTAATCCAGGCTAATATGTATAAGGTGATTTTGACTATCTCTATTCCATTGATGGTCAATTCCCTTATGGCTACGATTTACAATTTAGTAGATGCCTTTTGGGTAGGCAAGTTGGGGGCGGCTGAGTTCGCCTCCACTACTTTTGTGGCTCCAATTTTAGGAGTCTTTATAGCCCTTGGCATTGGAGTTTCGTCAGCTGGAACCTCAGTTATTTCTCAGATGATAGGTAGGGGAAGGCAAAAAGATGCGGCTAACTACGCCTACCAGCTTTTAATCCTAGGTTTGGGCCTAGGTTTTCTGCTTTTTGGCCTATCCTATTTATTGGCTCCCTTAGCTATTGACCTTATGGGAGCTAATCCGGAGATAAGGGGTCACAGCATTGACTATCTCAAGGTATTGACCATAGGCTTTCCCCCTGTCTTGATGGTTAATGTTATCAACTCATTGATGCAGTCCCAGGGAAAGACCAGGCCTTTAATGCTGGCCTCGGTAGCTGCTGGGCTTATGAATATGGTTTTAGATCCGGTCTTTATTTTTAAAACTATACCTTGGGTAAATTTACCTGGCCTAGGGTTAGGGGTGGCGGGAGCCGCCTTGGCTACGGTTCTATCCCAACTTTTCAATGTATTAGTAGGGGTTGCCATACTAAGAAAGCATTCTGCCTTGGATATTTCACCTCGGTCTAACAGCTTTGATTTTAAAAAGTCTATGGACCTGGTCAGGATTGGTGTGCCAGCTATAGTGGGTCATAGCTCTGCATCTTTTGGTTTTATTATCTTAAATGTCTTTATCACCGCCTATGGTACAGCCACACTGGCTGCTTACGGGGTAGTTAACCGAGTTACCGATTTGATTATCCAGCTGGCCATGGGGATTGGAGCTGGGATACCAGCCATAGTTGGGCAAAATATCGGAGCTGGCCGGATGGACAGAGTTAAAGACTGCTTTAGAAAGTCTCAGCTTATCAGCTTTTGCTTCTCAGCCCTAGGCGGCGTCTTAGTATTTATCTTTGCCCAACAAGTAGTTCTTTTCTTTATCAATGCCAAGGAAGCCCATCTGATTATGCCTGAGGCT
This sequence comes from uncultured Peptoniphilaceae bacterium, assembly GCA_964523385.1. GTDB lineage: Bacteria > Bacillota > Clostridia > Tissierellales > Peptoniphilaceae > CAZFXW01. The sequence continues at coordinate 1,998 of CAZFXW010000076.1, forward strand.
ATGGAATACATGAAATACACAGTATTTATTATCCCTCTTATGGGAGCTTTTAGCATTTTTCAGGGATTTTATCTGGGGACTGGCCATACTGAGATTGGAATGAGGATGTCTTTTGGCAGGCTTTGGGCTATTAGGCTGCCGATGATCTGGCTGTTTCAAAAGTTTACCAGTCTTGGCTCTACTGGAATTTGGATTGCCATGCTGGCCTCTAATTTTTTAATAATCGTCTATGCTAGCTTAGTCTACAAGCAAGGACGTTGGCAGAGAAAAAGATTAGGATAAAGACTAGACAACGTTAATGCGTTGTGGTAGTATTATGTAGATGCGATGAATAGGACTAGTAATTTTGGAAACATTCAGAGAGTCGCCGGCAGGTGTGAGGCGATTGTTGAAGAATTTACTTCTCACCTATTGGCACCAAGGCTGAATTGTTAGGCTTTGGGGTACTCCGCCTTAAGGATTCGAGAGCCTCTTATTGATAGTAAGGGGAAGCAGTGTGGTAACGCGATTTTTTAGTCGTCCCTGTATAGGGGCGATTTTTTTTATTTATGAAAGGATAAACACATGATTAAAATATTTGATACCACTTTAAGAGATGGAGAGCAGTCACCAGGTTGCTCTATGAACTTAAACGAAAAGATACAGATGGCCAAACAGCTAGAGAGGCTAGGCGTCGATATTATGGAAGCTGGCTTTGCTAGGGCTAGTAGAGGGGACTTTGAAGCTGTTCAAAGTATTGCTAATACAGTTGAAAATGCAGCTGTCTACTCTCTTGCTAGGTCAATAGACAAGGATATCGACGTAGCTTGGGAGGCTGTTAAAGGAGCAACTGAACCAGGAATCCATGTATTCCTAGCTACTTCAGACATTCATCTTCAGCACAAGCTTAGGATGACTAGGGAAGAGTGTATCGAGATGGCGGTTAAGGCGGTTAAGTACGCCAGCAAGTATACGCCGAATATCGAGTTCTCTGCAGAAGACGCTACCAGAACAGACTTAGAGTTTTTGGCCCAGGTATATTCGGAAGTTATCAAGGCAGGAGCTACTACCATCAACGTTCCGGACACGGTAGGCTACGCTGAACCTAGAGAGTTTTACGATAGGATAAGATATGTATTAGAAAACACTGTAGGCGTAGAGGATGTAATTGTTTCGGTCCACTGCCATGATGACCTAGGCATGGCTACAGCTAACTCATTGGCGGCTGTTCAAGCTGGAGCAACTCAAGTGGAGTGTACGGTGAATGGCATTGGAGAAAGGGCGGGAAATGCAGCCCTTGAAGAAGTGGTTATGGCTTTAAAGACTAGGGCAGATGTTTATGGAATTGACACTAGGATTAACACGGTGGAGATTATGAATACCTCTAGGCTTTTACAGAATATTACTGGATCTAAGGTTCAGGCTAATAAGGCTATAGTCGGTGACAACGCCTTTGCTCATGAAAGTGGTATCCACCAGCATGGTGTCCTTCAAGAAGCTACAACTTATGAAATTATGACTCCAGAGTCGGTAGGACTTACAGAAAATGTAATGGTTTTAGGTAAGCACTCGGGTAAACACGCACTAAAGGATAGGTTAGATAGCTTAGGATATACAATTAATGAAGAAGAGTTAGATGAAATCTTCAATAAATTTAAAGATTTGGCTGACGAGAAGAAGACAGTCTACGATGATGATATCGCAGCACTTGTCCTTGGAGAAATGTCTAAGGTTGAGGGTGGCTATGAGTTAGTTGATTACTCGACGGCTACTTCTGAAGGTAAGGACTCTAAGACCATTATCAAGGTTTCAAAAAATGGAGAATCAAGAGAAGTTGTTGGCTCTGGTAAGGGACCGATTGACGCAGCCTTTAACGCCTTAGGAGAAATATTTGGAGATGAAATGGTCCTTGAAGACTTTAATATCTACTCGGTAACCCACGGTGAAGACGCCTTAGGAGAGACTAAGCTAGATCTTTCTAAGGACGGCAAGAGATTTGTTGGTAAGGGTGTTTCAAATGATATAATCAAGTCAAGTATCTTAGCATTTATTAATGCTGTAAACCATATGGAGTACTTCTTAGAAAGAGATAGAACCCAAGGAATAGGAGAATAGGAGGATATTTATGCCAATGACAATGACCCAGAAAATCCTAGCTTATGGAGCAGGACTTTCTGAAGTAAAGGCTGGAGATTTTGTAATGGCAAAGCTAGACATGGTTCTAGGAAACGACATTACAACTCCAGTTGCAGTTAATGAGTTTGAGAAGATGGGTGTTGAAGAGGTTTTTGACTCGGAAAAAGTTTCGGTTGTAATGGACCATTTTGTGCCGGCTAAAGATATTAAGAGTGCCCAGATGGCAAAAGAGTGTAAGGAATTTTGTACTGCCTACGACATAAAACACTTCTATGAGGTTGGAAGGGCTGGAGTAGAGCACGCCCTACTACCTGAGCTGGGAATCGTCAAGGCAGGAGATGTGATTATCGGAGCCGACTCTCACACCTGTACATTTGGAGCACTTGGAGCCTTTGCTACAGGTATTGGTTCAACGGACATGGCTGCAGGTATGGCTAAGGGTAAGGCTTGGTTTAGAGTGCCGGAGGCCATTGACGTGGTTTTAACTGGAGAGCTTAACGAGTATGTAACGGGTAAGGATGTAATTCTTCACCTTATTGGATTAATCGGTGTAGACGGAGCAACTTACAGGTCTCTAGAGTTTTCAGGACCAGGCGTAGGAGCTTTAACAATTGACGACAGATTTACCATAGCTAATATGGCTATTGAGGCAGGAGCTAAAAATGGAATCTTCCCAGTAGATCAGCAAACTAGGGATTATATGATTGAGGCGGGAGTTAAAGAAGGGTCTTGGAGAGAGTTTTCTAGAGACGAGGACGCTGAATATGTACAAACAGTTGAAATAAACCTTTCCGAACTTGAGCCAACCATTGCATTTCCTCATTTGCCAGAAAACGCCAGAACTCTTAGCTCGGTCGACGAAGAGATAAGGATCGATCAGGTTGTTATCGGTTCATGTACTAACGGCAGGCTAGTAGATATGAGACAGGCAGCAGAAATTTTAAAGGGCAGGGAAGTTGCGGAAAATATGAAGTGTATCATAATTCCAGCCACCCAAAAGATCTTTAAAGAGTGTATGCAGGAAGGTCTGGCTGAAATCTTTATCGACGCTGGCTGTGTATTCTCAACTCCAACCTGTGGACCATGCCTAGGAGGTTATATGGGTATCTTAGCTGAGAACGAAAAGTGCGTATCCACTACTAACAGAAACTTCGTTGGAAGAATGGGCCATCATACAGCTGAGGTTTACCTAGCATCGCCTTACATTGCAGCAGCATCAGCTGTAGCCGGTGTGCTTTGCGGACCAGAGGACTTAGAGTAAAGGAGAAAGATATGTCAAAAGTTTTTAAATACGGAGATAACGTAGACACGGACGTAATTATTCCAGCTAGATACCTAAATACCCAGGACCCAAAGGAACTGGCTAAGTACTGTATGATAGATATCGACGACGCCTTTGCCGATAAGGTAGAAGAGGGAGATATTATCGTGGCCGGAGATAACTTCGGCTGTGGATCATCTAGAGAGCACGCACCTATAGCCATCAGAGCCTCGGGTATCAGTACGGTAATAGCTAAGTCCTTCGCTAGGATTTTCTATAGGAATGCCTTTAACATCGGCCTAGTAATTATGGAGTCTAAGGAAGCTCCGGATAGGATTGACGCTGGTGATGAAGTTGAAGTCGACTTTGAAGCAGGTAAGATTTACAATAAGACTAAGGGCGAAGAGTACCAGGCTAGCCCAGTACCTAACTTTATGATGGAAATTGTCGACGCAGGCGGCCTAGTTGGCTACGTGAGCGAGGAAGATTAATGAAAGAGATTGTTCTTTTTAAAGGAGACGGTATAGGGCCAGAAATCGTAGATGCGGCTCTTCTAG
>CAZFXW010000077.1:0-4564 GCA_964523385.1 uncultured Peptoniphilaceae bacterium
AAGACCCTGCTAAATTGTCTTCCTATACTAGTAACCGGGTAAATGAACCATGTTCCTATATTAGTGATGTCACATGTGGAGACGGTAGTATTGCTATCAAGGCTAGAAAAGTAAGGGTATAGAAACATGTGTAAATAATCACTTTCAGTTAATCATCTAATTTTATTAATATTTTTAGAATTCCGATAACACTTGCTTTAAATCTATATGTGGTTTGATTAAAAATGTATTATTTTAAATGATTTATTCTCTCAACAGTTTAAATTAATTACCAATTTTTAAGTGATAATTCTCAATTTAATGGGTACCATTAATATGAGTCTGCTAAAGATAGAAAAAATTGTAAAAAATTCGCTCACTATTATTCAGTGTACATCTCAAAATACTTCAAACAAGGTATTTAGGATTAATTTTTCAAATAAAATATACTAAATTTAACGTGTTTTCTGTAATAATAGTTTCATTATAAAAAAACATTTTATAGTATGACTTAAAGCAGCGGACAATTAAATTATAGGAGATGTTAAGATTGGGATATTTAAAACACAATGTAGAAGAACATGAAAAAGCAAAAAAGTTGGCTAAACAGATCGAGGAGTCTACAGATAGTAAAAAGAAAAGAAAAATATTTGAGGATCTTTATATTATGATCTATTCTCATCATAATGCTGAGGAAGAAGTAGTTTTCCCTGTTGTAATAGATAGGTTAAGTGAAGATAGTGATAAAGATATTGTTCGTGAGATGATTGAGGAACATAGTTTAGTTTCATATCAATTCTCTACTGTGAATCAAACATTATTAAAAAATGAGACTTGGAATGCTAAGTTTTCTACTCTAATGGAAGTTGTAAAACACCATATGGATGAAGAAGAAGGTGAGTTTACAAAACTTGCAAAAAATGTCCTTACTTCAGAAGAGTCTGAAGAATTGCTAAAACAATTTGAAGATGCTATGGACAAGTATGAAAAAGAAATTAAGAAAAAGTTAAATAACTAATATAAGAGGTGTATAATAGTGACTGATAAAAACAAGAAAAAGAACAATAAATCTAACAAAAAGATTGACGACTTAAAGAAGAATTATGTTAACGACGCTGATAGTCAGTTAACGACCAATAAGGGCGTTAAAATGTCCAATGACAATTTTACACTAAAGGCAGGGCAAAGAGGTCCGTCTTTGATGCAAGATTTTCATTATTTTGAAAAAATGCAACACTTCACCAGAGAGAGAATTCCTGAAAGAGTGGTTCACGCTAGAGGGACAGGAGCTCATGGTACTTTTACCGTTACAAAGAACGCTAAAAAATATTCTGCTGCTGATTTTCTAAGTAAAGATGGTAAGGAAACTCCAATTTTCGTTAGATTTTCTACCGTTCAAGGTTTTAGGGGATCTGCTGATACTGTAAGAGACAATCATGGCTTTGCGGTTAAGTTTTATACTCAGGATGGAAATCTAGATTTACCAGGTGTTACTCATCCAATATTTTTCATTAATGATGCGATAAAGTTTCCTGATTTTATACATTCTGTAAAACCTGAACCTAAAGATGAAGTTCCACAAGGCCAATCTGCCCACGACTCTTTTTGGGATTTTATAGCCAATAACCCAGAAACATTGCATAATGTTTGTTGGACTATGTCTGATAGGGCAATTCCTAGATCCTATAGAATGATGGAAGGTTTCCCAATTCACACATATAAGTTGGTTAATGAAGATAGGGAAGTTTTCTTCTGTAGATTCCACTTTAAACCAGATCTTGGAGTTCATTCACTAGTATGGGAAGAGGCACAGAAAATTCAAGGTATGGATCCAGATTTTCATAGAAAAGATTTAATGGAAGCAATCGACAAGGGAGATTTTCCTACTTGGACATTTGGAGCACAAATTATCAAAGAAAAAGATGAATTTATGTTTGATTTTGATATTCTAGATGCTACAAAATTATGGCCAGAAGAAATTGTTCCTGTGACAGAATTTGGTAAAATTAAGTTAAATAAAAATGTTGAAAACTTCTTTGCAGAAACTGAACAATCTGCCTTCAACCCTGCTAACTTAGTTAGGGGGATTGAGGCTTCTGATGATCCACTTTTACAAGGAAGACTTTTTGCCTATAATGACGCGCATCTTTATAGGTTAGGTTCTCCAAATTTTGAAGACCTTCCTATTAATAGACCGATTCCAGAAGTTCATAACAACCAAAGAGATGGATTTATGCAGTACAAAATAAATACAACTCTCACTAACTATGGAAATAACTCCCGTTTGGATAATGCTCCCACAGTTACCCCATGGGAAGATGGTGGTTATGAGACGACAACTCAAGAAGTTGAAGGTGTGAAGACAAGATCAAGAATTCTTGCTTTTAAAGATTTCTACACTCAACCAAGACTATTCTTAAATTCTTTAACTGATGTTGAAAGACAACACTGTATGAATGGATTTTCTTTTGAGCTTACAAAGGTAAAATCTGTAGATGTGAGACAGCAAGTTATTAACCAACTAGGAAAGGTTGATATGGACTTTGCTCAAGGTGTTGCAGATCACTTAAATCTTAAGGTGAAAGAAGATGAAGGAGCAAAATTCCCAGCTGATGAAGATGGAAATATTGAATCTCAAGATTTTAAATATGAAGGAAAGTCTGTTGAAAAATCTCCTGCTCTTTCTCAAGAAAATACGGTTAAAAAACCTGACACTTTAAAACTAGCTGTTTTAATCGCTAGCGGTGCTAACAAGACTGAGATTGGAAAAGTTATAAAGACTTTAGAGGATAAGGGAATTTATATTAACATTATCTCTGAAAAGCTTGGATATTTGGATCTTGATAAGAAAAGAGAGATAGTTGAGGCTTTTAATACCGCTGATATGGTTTTATATGATGCCTTATATCTAGCTGGAATGGATGATTTGAATAAGGAATTTAAAGCTGATGTTAAACAATTCCTAGATGATGCTTTCGTTCACTTCAAACCGATTATAGTAGCTTCCGATTCTGAAGATTTTGTAACAAAAACAAGATTAGGAGAGCCTGGAGTTTTCAAAGTGTCCGATTCTGAAGAAAAAGATCTATTAGATGGAATCACCATGATGCGTTTTTGGGATAGAGATAAAAACAAATAAATTGGAAAATAGAATACTGGGAAAGAGGTAATTTTACTAAGTATGTCGTAATTTTTTCACACAAATAGTAGGAAATGACGATGTAAAAGAAGAAGATGTTAATGAATCTGTAGAACTTTTGAGTAATATAAGGGCTCTTCTAGTGATCGCTAGAAGAGCCCTTATAAATTTACTTCTAGATGTCCCATAGTTTCTAGATACCAAGATGCAGGAAAATCAGGTAAATCTATTACTGGTAGAAATGAATTTATGAGTATGTTAAGTGGATTGAAGGAGAAAAAATTCAGTTGATAATCTATTCGTTTTTAAAATTTTGAGATTTAGTCGCAAAGCAGAAGATACACTAAAATCCCTTGAGATAGTAGTTTATTGATTGATGGAATTTAGATATATAAAGAAAAACAAGATAATGGACAATGGATAAAATCTCTTAGTTTCAAGCTTCCTATTATAGAAGGGGACATGAATATTGGTTTGGACAAAGGAACAAACGTTGAGTGCGTAGCGTTGATACAAAGAACAAATATGTAGAAATCCTTCATTTCAAGCTGTTTCATGACTATTTTCTTTTTGAAGAAGATGGATAGGGATTCAAGAAAAAAGTACTAAAAAAATATTTTAAAGTTTCCGTAGTAGTAGACCTAGTTAGTGGAGATACAAGAAAATAAGGACAGTTAAGAATCAGCAAGGACGAAAAAACTTGCTGATTTTTGTATATATAGATTCAGACTTGTCAAAAGGACAAGTCAAGAATGGCAATTTCGATAATTCTAGAATAGCTAAAATGAAAAGTTTAGATTTGTAAAAAAGACAACCTAACTATATAGAGATTAGTTAGATTGATAATAGTTATATTGATATTAGGGGAGAATGCAAAAAAGGCTTCTTTTTTAAAGTGAGATATAAGCTGAAATGGTGGTTTGCAGTATTGGGTTAAGAAGGAAAGAATTTTTTAGTAATGAATAATTTGAATAATGTAATAAAATAGAAATATAATCTTTATAATATGAAAGACACATGACATAATGAGATATGCTTATTTAAAAATGGAGGTCATAAATATGAGTGTAAGTTATAGACCCTTATGGATAGAACTGGCGAAAAGGGATATAAGATAAATTGATTTTCAAGAAATTAGTGATATTTCTTCTAATTTTCTAGCAAACATGGGAAAAAACAAGTATATTTTTATGAAAAATTTAGAAAGAATATGTAAGGTACTAGATATAACACCGAATCAAGTTATAGAATTTAATCTTGAGGAGAGTGAGGGGAATGAGTAAATCAGGGCAGATAAGACAAGATGAGCTATATTCAAAGAATATAACTATACTAGATAAATATGAATGTATTAGTTTGGGTGCAACGGCCATTAATTAATGAATAGTGGAATTATTAAGAAAAAAGCTTATCTCAAAATCTAATAAACAAAAAGCCTTCAGAATA
>CAZFXW010000077.1:4574-5893 GCA_964523385.1 uncultured Peptoniphilaceae bacterium
AACTAAAGGAATTACTTGGTGTCGAAATAGATAATCATTTAGGTAATAATTCTCCTTCAGAATATTTTAATTTCCTTGATGCATTAATTAAAGAAGGAGTTTTTAGAACATATTCTAATTTTAGAACAACTGAAAAAGATGTTAGTTTTGGATATGATAAGATGAGAAATTATAAGATTCTACTATACTGGCTTGGGTGAAAAAGTACGAATCATAGTATTTCGGACTATATGAAGACATTGGCATTTTTTAAAGAGATGTTTAAAGGTATAAACTATGGATATAATACAAAACTTGAATTACTTGCTATAGTTTTACCTGAGAAATATGGAATTGAAATTGTAGAATGTGTACCAGATGGAAAAGTGACCTATCAAGTTTTAAAAGCATTATTAAAAAGTTTTCAATGGAGAACTAAATTGAGCAAATCTTCAATTCTTAGTAAATGGTTAACTGATATTTCAAAAGATAATATAGAACTTAAACTAATTATTATTGATAGCTTACTTCCTATAGCTTCAGTTTCTGCTTATCCTTTTAATATAGAGTTTATCATTGAAAATTTCTTTGCTAAACAAAGTATGGCGGAACTAGATGCATGGTGGACTCCATACCTAAATAAAAAATATGAGGATTATACTTATAATATTTATAAGCCTATTGTTAAATGGTGTTGGAGAATTGATAGGAAACACCCGTTAGAAATAAAGACAAGATATTTGTTAGGACTAACCTTAAGTTACTTTTTATCTTCTTCTAATCGTAATTTCAGGGATAGTGGAACTAAGGGTCTGACTTGTATATATCTTGGTTATGCCGATGAATTTATAGACCTGATAAATAGAATGAAGGATGTAGAGGATCAATATATTTTGGAAATAGTATATGCAGCAGTTTTTGGAGCGATTGTTTATGAAAAAGACCATATCAAAATTAGAAACTTATCTGATTTTGTAATTAATAATTTCTTTAATGAATCTATTATATTTCCTAATATTTTAATTAGGGATTATGCAAAAGGAATTGTAGAGTATGCTATAAGTGGCAAGAAGATTTCCAAATTTTTATGTCTGGTTTTTTTATTCTTAATCTGCTCAGTTGTAAGCTCTAGGTTAGCCTTAATGGTATCAAACTTTTCTACAAGACTATCATATCTTTTTTGATATTCTTCTTGGTCTAAGGCTGTATAGGCATTTTCATTAATAATATTTTGAATCATTTCAGCTCCAACTTCGAGCTCGTTTTAGAGTTCAGTCTTTTTATTTTCCAAACCTTTAGTATCAAATAAGGTTGCTTTAATAGTTTCAAAGTTTGCTATA
>CAZFXW010000078.1:0-2179 GCA_964523385.1 uncultured Peptoniphilaceae bacterium
TAAAGATGTTTTCATCTTTTAATTCCTTAATTAACCTTCTCATAGCAACTGCGCCTATATCATAATAGGGTTCTGAAACCGTTGTTATCGAAGGTGTATAATCGGCCGCAATATTTGTGTTACCAAAGCCTACTATTGATAAGTCCTTTGGAACCTTAATACCATTTTCCAAGCAATAGTTAATTAGGCCTATTGCTAAAAAGTCACTTGAAGCAAAAACGGCTGTGATGCCCTTATCTCTCATTTCACTAATAACCTTTTCACCGGCTTCATAACCAGCTCTTATTCCATTCTTAGCCGCCCTAACAAAAAGATAATTAAGACCTTTATCTATCATAGTCTTCTCATAACCTTCTAATTTACACTCTTCCACCAGTCTATTTTCTATATCATAGAGGAAGAGTATTTTTTCATGTCCCTGATTAACTAGAAACTTAGTCATATCTTCAGCTGCAATTTGGTAATCGATTGTAACAGTATTAAACTCACCTTGATGATATTTGTCCAACTGAAGATAAGGCGTATCTGAGTTTTTAAGTTTAACTAAAACTTCTGGAGAGACATGTTCAGTAACAAGCAAAATCGCATCTGCCTGCTTCCTAAATAAAAAATCAACTATATTTTGCTCCTGCTCAAAATCACCATATGTACTAGCCAAAAGAATGTCATACTTATACATTCTTCCTATTTCCTCAACACCTCTGACAATTTGAGCCATATAGTTAATACCGATATCCTTTACAACAACCCCAATAAAATTAGACCTCTTCATAACTAAGGATCTAGCTAGCTCATTCCTTTTAAAGTCTAATTTTTTAATAGCATCTTCTACCTTTCTTCTAGACTCAGGGCTAACAGGCTTTGAATTATTCATAACCCTAGAAACAGTGGATATTGACACTCCAGCTAGCTTAGCTACGTCTTTAATCGTTGGTGAAGACATTTACACCACTCCCTCCATAATCTTGATTTACAACCACTCGAATTCCCTCTTTTATCAGGCTTATATCCAGTGGCAAACTAACTCCTTTTTCTCCATCAATATCGGTGTATGTAGATTCCTCATTGGGAAGCTTGCCAATTTCCTCTACTTTTAACCAAGGTGATTGAAAATAAACTACCTTATCGTGTTCTATAAGCTTATTTTGGATTCCTAAACTGAGTACATCTGGCAACTCTAGGGGAGTTACTTTTTCAATAATCAGTATATCCAACAGGCCATCATCAGGACTAGCCTTGGCCATAAGGCTTTGAAAGCCTCCAACTGAGGGTGTGTTAGACACAATAAGCTCTATTACATCTCCTTGGTATTCAAACCCCTCTCCTTCAACCCTTATAATGTGCTCAATATTAAAAAGATCTGGTAGTTTTTTTAAGGCTTCTAAGAAATAAGCAGCCCTACCCAAATAAGTCTTAACCTTAATATCAGTCTCATGAGCCACGCTAGATATTAAACCTGTAGACAAGACATTGCTAAAATATCTATCTCCTGCCTTACCAAGGTCAATGTCAACAGTCCTTAAATTTTCTATCATTTTTAAAAAGTCCTTGGGCTCTTTGGGTATGCCTAAATAATTAGAGAAATCGTTAACAGTACCTCCAGGATACATGGCTACAGGGATCCTGGCTCCCGCTTTTCCTAGCCCATTAACAACCTGGCTATGGGTTCCATCTCCACCTGAGGCGATTATTAAGTCATACCCCTCAGAAGCAGCTTGTCTAACAAATTCTTCAGTATCTTCCTCAGCCTTAGTATAATGAACGTGGCAGTCGTGAAGCTTAGAAAGTTCATCAATAATTGCTTCCATAGGTATTTTACTATCCTCCTTGCCAGCGGAGGGATTAAACACAATTAGTATTTTCATATTAGCCCTTCTTTTTAATAAATTCTATGTAGTATTATAGCTTGATAAAAACTAAAAATCAAGGAAAACATTTCTATTTTTATCAGATTATACAAGGACAATTAATTTTTATTTAATAAAACATTGAAAAGTAGGCATTTGTTAAGGTTAATAATATATATATTATTTTCCCATTATTTTCCCATAAAAAAATCCCACCTGAGTGGGATTTCTCTTATTTCCTCAAAAGATACTTGATAACACCGATTGCTTCATAGAAAATAGCAAGATAATCAGTTATGCCTGAAACAGATTTTTTTAAATCATCAGTAGTC
>CAZFXW010000078.1:2189-3425 GCA_964523385.1 uncultured Peptoniphilaceae bacterium
TAAAACTGAATCTTGTATAAAATGAACCGTATCAGCTACTTCCAAAGTTGTATCTTCTGCTAGGTTTACAATATTACCTACCTTACTGGTTAAACCGTGAACATCTGAAGCAATACCCAAAACCTGGGGTTTAATACTCACTACAGTTTCATTCACATTGCCAGTTAGGTTGTTGACATTCTCAAGTAGACGAGGAACTTCCCTCATAGCACCGTCAATACTAGCCTCATTTTCATCGATTAGTTTATTTACCTTCTCTAAAGTTTTAACTAGCTTTAGGAAGAAAAAAGCAATCGCGATTAAGGCAACGACACCAGCTATCGAGAGAAGAATTAAAAATATATCTCCTACAGTAATGGTTGAATACATAAGTGCACCTCTTTCTTACTAGCTCTTATCTTTTTTTACCTGCTCAGACTTCTTTTCAACTGCCTCAGCACTCTTATCAACCACGTCTGCTGCCTTTTCTGCCTTATCATCGATAGCCTTAGCAACTTCATCAGCTTTCTGGGCCGCTCCTGCAGCTATTGCATCCGCTTTTTTCCTAGTTGCTTCAGCAACACTTTCAGCTTTATTGGCAATTTCTACCATGTTTCTACTAGCAAATTCATCGTACTTTTCCTTCGCTTCTAAAGTCATCTCATCGTAGGCATCTAAAACATGGTCATAAGTATCTTTAACAGCTGTTTTCACATTTTCGCCTGTTTCTCCAGCATACTTTTTAATATCTTCTCTTGTTTCCCTACCTGATTTTGGCGCTAACAATACTCCTGCTAAAGCTCCAATTGCAAGTCCAATAGATGCTGCTGTAATAAATTTTGAATCCTCTCTTAGTTCTTCTAGCCTTTTTTGTCTTTCAACTCTCGCTATTTGTGCTTCAATATAAGATCTAATCATCTCATTACCTCCTAATCTCTTATGAGTTATATATACCCAAACTTAAAATATATAAACAAAATTTTAATAAATGTCAAAAGTATGGGCTTAATATTAAGTTTTAATGCTAAAAACAAAAAAAGAAGGAAGACAAGTCTTCCTTCTCAAATTTACTTTAATAATCTTCGCCATCTTCATGGTCATGATGATCATCATGATCGCTTGGTGGAGTATAGTCTTCCAAACCAGCAATATGAACTCCAGACCTTTGAGAATAGTCATATAGAGCCGCTTTAACAGCCTGCTCTGCTAGGATTGAGCAGTGCATCTTAACTGGTGGCAAGCCTCCTAGAGATTCTG
>CAZFXW010000078.1:3435-5884 GCA_964523385.1 uncultured Peptoniphilaceae bacterium
ATCGCCTCTTCAACTGTTTTACCCTTAATCATCTCAGTGGCAATACTTGAAGTTGCTATTGCTGCTCCACAACCAAAGGTTTGAAACTTAACGTCTTTTATAATGCCATCTTCAATGTCCAGATACATTCTCATAATATCCCCACATTTGGCATTTCCTACTTCACCGACGCCACTAGGGTTTTCTATTTGACCAACATTTCTAGGGTTGGTAAAGTGCTCCATTACTTCTGGTGTATACATAAATCCTCCTTTTATTGATTGTAAAGAGGAGACATCATTCTTAGTCTCTCTATTATAGGAACTAGTTGTTCAACAACATAGTCTAAGTCTTCATATGTGGTCTCATCGCTAAGGGTTAACCTAAGTGAACCATGGGCTACTCCATGCTCAAGTCCAATTCCCAATAATACATGGGATGGATCTAGGGAACCCGAGGTACAAGCAGAGCCACTGGACGCTTCAATTCCAACCATGTCAAGCATCAGTAACATAGACTCCCCTTCCACAAAATTAAAACAGATATTAACATTATTAGCTAACCTTCTAAGGGGATGACCATTTAATCTAACATCGTCGATAGCACTAGTAATTTTCTCAATTAAATAATCTCTCTTCTTGGAAATTCTATCCCTTCTTGCCTCTAAATCTTCATTTATTAACTCGTAGGCCTTAGCCATCCCGACGATGCCAGGTATATTTTCCGTTCCCGCCCTTCTTCTAAACTCTTGGGCACCTCCATCAATAAGATTTGGTATTCTAATTCCTCTTCTAATATAAAGAGCTCCAACTCCCTTAGGTCCATAAAATTTATGGGCTGATATGGAAAGCATATCTATTCCAAGTTCGTCGACATCTATTCTCTGATCTCCAATAGCTTGGACCGCATCTGTGTGAAAGATAATGTCGTGCTCTTTTGCAAGTGCTCCAATTTCCTTAATAGGCTGAATAGTTCCAATCTCATTATTAGCATACATTATTGAGATTAGTATTGTATCATCTCTAATCGCCTTCTCTAAATCATCTATACATACACTGCCATAAGGATCAACCGGCAGATAGGTTACCTCATAACCTTGTTTTTCCAAATGCTGACAAGTATGTAGGACAGCATGATGTTCAACTGCACTAGTAATAATGTGCATACCCTTATCCTTATATCTTTCCGCCGCACCTTTAATGGCCCAATTATCAGACTCTGTTCCACCAGATGTAAAGTAAATCTCCCTAGGCTTAGCTCCTAAACCCTTGGCAATTACTTCCCTAGCTTCATCTATAGCAACCTTTGAGACCTGGCCTAAAGAATAGGATGAGGATGGATTTCCATATTTTTCTTTAAAATAAGGAATCATCTCCTCAAAAACTTCATCCCTAACTGCAGTAGTAGCTGCATTATCTAAATATATTCTTCTCTTCATTTATCCTCCTCTTAGGGCTTTTTTTTCGTCCTCTATCATATCATCAAGAGAGTAGTTGTCTATAACATTGTCTACTGAATCTTGAATTTTATTCCAAACAATCTGGCAAGCACAGTCGCCTAGTTGAGAACAGGAACTGTTCTGCTTAGAACAAGAAGCTACATACATAGACTTTTCTAAAGACCTAAGGATTTCTCCGACATAAATCTCCTTAGCTGGCCTCGAAAGCTTATATCCTCCGTAAGAACCTCTCACGCTGTCAACAAGGCCACTTTTCCTTAGCCTCCTCATCAACTGCTCTAAATAATTCTCAGGAAGATTGAGCTCCCTGGAGATTGTAGATAGAGGGATTGGGTCTGGAGAATCAGCCTTAGCCAAGTAATGAACCACCTTCAAGCCATATCTTCCTCTAGTCGATATCTTCATCTTGTCCCTCCTATTAAATGATAATTACATTCTATCCATTCCGACTAATCTTGTCAAGATTGAAGCCGACAAAAAGACGCCATTGGGCGTCTCTTTATTCTTCCTCTAAAATTTCTTCTTCTAGAATATCTTCTAGAGTTTCTTCATCACTTTCAGCTGCAATCTCTTCCCCTTCTCCATGGAGGCCAGCTGCAGCCCTAACTTTTTCATCTAACTCTGCATACAGCTTAGGATCTGATTCAATAAGCTCCTTAACATTTTCTCTGCCTTGACCCAGTCTCTCTTCCCCATAGCTATACCAAGATCCAGCCTTGTCAATAATATCTAGATCAACTGCCGTATCAAGTAATACTCCTGACTTAGATATGCCTAAGCCATACATAATATCAAACTCAACTTGTTTAAAAGGAGGAGCTACCTTATTTTTGATTACCCTAACCCTTGTCCTATTTCCGACAATCTCATCCTTATCCTTTATAGAATCGATTCTTCTAATATCAATCCTAACAGAAGAATAAAACTTTAATGCCCTTCCTCCTGTTGTTGTTTCAGGATTTCCAAACATAACACCAATTTTTTCCCTTAACTGGTTAATAAAGATAAGAG
>CAZFXW010000079.1:0-5604 GCA_964523385.1 uncultured Peptoniphilaceae bacterium
TAGCAGGAATTTCACTCATTTTCATTATTTTTATATCCTTAAATTCTACCATCAAATCTTCATTTAAGTAGAATTCACCTTCAGGTCTAAATATTTTCAAGAGATCTACCCTCTGTTCATAGACCTTAGAGTACTCGCCAACATTCTCTAGCAATTGTCCCTCTGGGATTTCCGTCAAACCATCTTCATCTGTTTTTGTTTCTTCTTTATCGGTGGCTTCGCTAGCAGTTTTTTCTTCTTCGGTCTGAGCAATCTCTGTCTTATCTGTGCTAGCTGGTTCGGTTTTAGTTATTTTACTTGGACTAGAACAAGCTGCCAATAGAACCATAGCTATCAGTAAAGCTAATACTTGACCTTTTCTCTTCAAATATATCCTCTCCTCTAACAATATTCTTCTATATTATAACACATGAGCAAGGATTAAGACTTTGTCAAATCCTTAGATATTCTAGAAAGTTAGTATATCCATATGATATAATCAAACGAATAATAGATTTGCCTCATTAGAATACTAAAGGGGAGGTTTATTAAATATTAAGAAATGAGGGATATAATGGAAAAATTAGGAGAAATTATCGGTAGTATTAACGGTTTACTCTATGACCCAATACTGATAATCATATTGATCGCCGTCGGACTTTATTTTACCTTTAGATTAGGTTTTATTCAGATTTCACAACTAGGCGAGACCCTAAGAGTTGTTAGAGAGAGAAGCGACAAGGGACGTACTTCGTCATTCCAAGCGCTGATGGTTTCAACTGCTTCTAGGGTAGGTACAGGAAATATTATTGGTGTTTCCCAGGCTATTTGCCTTGGAGGCTATGGGGCTATCTTTTGGATGTGGATGATTGCTATAGTTGGAGGAGCATCAGCCTTTGTCGAGTCTACTCTTGCTCAGATTTATAAGAAGAGAGACTCTGATGGCAACAGCTACGGTGGTCCGTCTTACTACATTGAAACAGCCTTAAAGAGCAGGTTTTTCGGTATTGTTTTTGCCGTGGCACTTATTTTGACCTATGCTATCGGATTTAATATGCTAGCAGCCTACAACCTACAGACTTCTTTTCAGGCCTATAACTTTTACAATCCATCGACAACTCCGATGGTGATTGGTGGAGTCCTAGCTATAATCACGGCTATCTGTGTTCTAGGTGGAGGAAGAAGGATAATCCAAGTTACATCCTTCCTAGTTCCAATTATGGGAGTAATCTACGTTATCGTTGCCCTATACATGATTATCACTAACCTAGGCTACATGCCAACGGTTATTGGAAAGATTTTCTCAGACGCCTTTAACTTTAGGGCAATCTTTGGCGGTCTTTCAGGATCAGCTCTTATGTATGGTATTAAAAGAGGGCTATACTCAAACGAAGCGGGTATTGGTTCTGCGCCAAACGCTGCAGCGGCAGCTGATGTATCTCATCCAGCTAAACAAGGCCTGGTTCAGATGCTTTCAGTTTTCCTGGACACATTAGTTATCTGCTCGGCAACTGCCTTTATGGCAATCAGTTCTGGTATTGAGCCAACGGCAGAGCTAGCAGGAGCGCCCTTTGTCCAGCAAGCCCTATCAACTAAGTTTGGTACCTTTGGACCAGCTTTTGTAACCCTGGCTCTAGTATTATTTGCCTTCACTACCCTAATCGGAAATCTGTTTTATGTAGACAATAACCTTGCCTACATTAACGGAAAAATGCCATCTAAGGGCTTTATGACAGGCTTTAGGATTTTAGCAGTAGTGGTAATCTTCTTTGGAGCCCTAAGCTCTCACGCCCTAGCATGGGATGTGGCGGATTTACTAATGGGTATTATGGCCCTAATCAACTTGCCAGTTATATTAATCCTAGGCAAGCAGGCTAAGGCCACCCTAGATAACTACAAGGCTCAAAAAGCCCAAGGTGTAGATCCAGTATTTAAAGCAGCTGACATCGGCATCGATGATAGCCAACTAGATTACTGGAAATAAAATAACTAACAAGAACTCCTGGCTTTGCCGGGAGTTTTTCATTTTGAGATGGACATAAGAATATAGGAGAAATTATAAAGTTAACATAGTAGATGAATATTTGGAAGGTCTAAAGACCTATCAGTAAGATGATATCAAGGCCTTTATAGACTTTATGAGGGGGGAATTATAATTCTTGCTTAGAAAAAATCTCCTACTCTATGCCTATGTGACTTTAGGAGCCAAGGTTAAGGAAGGTTACATTGCCATCTCGGCAGCTAAGAACCATTATTCGGTCCACTTCTTCCGCGAAGAGGCAATAGAGGAGCTTAAAGAACTTTTGCCTGCTAATAAGTTTGGCAAAAGGTGTGTAAATATTAAATATGGTGACCAGTCAGTGGCTATAGTTAGGGAGATAGTAAGAAAATACTTTAAATAAATTTTAAAGGCTTTAGAAAGATTAAGTTAATAAGTAATTTTACATATAAAATATAAAAGCTCCCACAGAGGAAGCTTGAGAGGGTAGACAAACCCAGATTTGGAGCCTCCCTCGAATGACCGCTCACGGCCGCTTGGCCAGGGAATGTTATTCTCGCCAGGGCTCCAAATCATAATTTCTATTGTTTAGGATTTTGTCAACCTTCTGAAAGCTCCCACAGGGGAGCTTTTTTTAATGCTTTTCAACAATATCTCTTCTATTTAGGGAAGTCCTTGAGATTATGACTGAAATTAATGCCTTTTCTAACTCTGTAGTCATACTTAGGGATTATAATCTTTCTAATATGCTAGAGAAGAAGTTCACTGACCAAGACTTAGATGGTTTTATAGGGGAAAAACAAGAGAAAGATCAAATCTTTAGGCAAAATGTAGCCAAGTAGTTGGAAAATCCGAAGTTTACTATAATTTAGAACTTGCACAGACCAAATGGCTATGATATATTTTTGTCCAGAGTATTGAGTATAATTTAATATTTTACGGGGGGACTTATAGTTGAGAAGGTAGAACCTGACCCTTATAACCTGTTAGTTAATACTATCGTAGGGAGTAATAATCTAGACGCAGAGTGTTAGCTTTTGCGTCTTTTTTATTCCTTTTATTTAAAGAAAGGAAGTTATGAAGAAGAATATTAGAAATAAGATAGAAAGCGCTGTTGAAAGTGTCAGAGAAAATAGTCCTATGGCAGGATCTGTCACAAATATGGTCACTATAAAGTTAGTGGCTAATGTTCAGCTGGCCCTAGGTGGTTCGGCAGCCATGGTCTACCTGCCTGATGAAGCAGCTAATTTAGCCAGGGCAGGCAGGGTGCTTTACGTAAATGTTGGAACCATGCAACCGATTTATAAGGAGACCTTTCCAGGCCTGGCTAAAGTATTTAAAGAAGAAGGGATTCCTTGGGTTCTAGACCCGGTAGGCTTGGGTGTAGGAGGCCTGAGGGCAGAGTGCCTTCAGATTTTTAAGGGAGCCAAGCCAGATATAATCAGGGCTAATGCATCAGAAATTATTGGCTTGGCCAAGCTTTGGGGCTTAACTGATGATTCAGCCCAGGCAAGGGGGGTAGACTCAATCCACTCCGTAGAGAGAGCCAGGGATTCTGCCCTAGCCTTAGCCAAGTGGACAGGTGGAGCTGTTGCAGTATCTGGTGAAATAGATTTGATAACCGATGGAAAATATATACTCCGCTCCTATGGTGGAAGCCCGATGATGGAGAGGATTACTGGGGCAGGTTGCGCCCTTGGAGGAGCTTGTGCCGTCTACTTAAGTCAGACCAATCCCTTTATCGCAGCTACCACAGCTACAGCAGTCTTTAACTTGGCTGGGCTTAGGGCAGAGGCTAGGAGCCATGGGCCTGGATCCTTTGAAGTAGAATTCTTAGACCAACTCTATCAGGCCCAGGCCAAAGAGATTAGCGGGAACAGATTTGAAATCCAGGAGGTTTAATATGAATACATTAGTAGCAGTATCAATTGCGCCAGTTGGCATAGGTGACGAACTTTCAAAGGAAGTGGCAGAAGTGGTCAAGGTTATTAGAAAATCGGGCTTACCTACTAAGACCTACGCCATGTTTACAGAAATCGAAGGAGATTGGGATGAAGTTATGGCCGTAGTAAAAGAGGCTAGTTTTGTCTTGGCCGAAAAGGGGATTAGAACCTTAGTTTCCTTTAATGCAGACATTAGGCCAGGTTACACTAAAACTATGGAAGGTAAGATTGATAGACTGGAAGAACACTTAGGTGAGGACCATGAAGCCTAGAGACAAACTGGACATATCAAAATACTTAATAATTGGACCTGAGAACACTCTAGGCAGGAACCCTGTGGAGATAATCAGGTCGGCTTTAGAGGCGGGATTTACCTGCCTTCAGATTAGGTCTAAAGAGGCCTCTGCCCTAGAGTTGATTGAGTTAATTAAAAATGCTTCTGATTTAATCGGAGCTATGGATTTAAGGGACCAGGTTACACTTCTGGTAAATGACCGGCTAGATTTAGCCTTAGCCGCCATGGATAGGGGGGCTAGGGTAGATGGGATCCACCTTGGCCAGGGCGATTTACCAGTGGATTTTTGTAGAAAATACCTAGGAGATGACTTGGTTATAGGCTTGTCTGCTGGACCTAAAGAGGTTCAAAAGCTTATAGACCAGAATCAGCTGGAAAATATCGACTACTTTGGGGTTGGCCCCCTCCACCCAACAAAGACCAAGCTGGACACAGCCAGAGATGAGGAGGGTAATCCTCTAACTAGATCCCTAGAGGATCTAAAAAAACTAAAGGAGACTAGCCCTCTGCCACTAGTGGTAGGCGGTGGGGTTAAATTAGAAGATTTACAAGCCTTGGCTCAGACGGGAGTTGACGGTTTTTTCGTTATTTCTGCCATAACGGCAGCGGAAAATCCTGGCCAGATGGCTAAGGTCATGGTGGATGGATGGGAGAAGGGAGTTAATAATAGATGAAGACAGTACTAAGCATTGCAGGCAGTGATTGCTCAGGGGGCGCAGGCATTCAGGCTGATTTAAAGACTATTACTAGCCTAGGCCTTTATGGCATGAGTGCCATTACCGCCCTGACAGCTCAAAACACTTGTGGTGTAAGAAGCGTTGAGGAAGTTAGTCCAGAATTTTTAGCAGATCAGTTAAATGTTATATTTGAGGATATATTCCCCGATGGAGTAAAAATTGGGATGGTTTCTTCAGATAAATTGATTAGAATAATTATAGATAAATTAGACCAATTTCAGCCAAAGAACGTGGTAATTGACTCAGTTATGGTGGCGACTAGTGGTTCAAACCTTTTGGATCAGGATTCTCTAGGAGCCCTGGAGGAGCTATTTAGTCGAGGGGACCTATTGACGCCAAATATGGCTGAAGCCCAGGCCATAGCTGGTTTGAAGATTAATGACAAGAAAGATATGGAAAAGGCGGGAGAGAAGATCTACCAAACCTATCAAGTGCCTGTGCTGGTTAAAGGTGGCCACCTAGAAGATAGGGCCGATGACCTCCTTTACAGTAAGGATGGGGCCAGATGGTATATGGGGGAAAGGATAGAAAATGAAAATACCCATGGAACAGGCTGCACCCTGTCTAGCGCTATAGCCGTCTACCTAGCCAAGGGTTTAAATTTAGAAGAAGCTATAGACAAGGCCAAAGCCTATGTTAGAGGCGCCATCC
>CAZFXW010000080.1:0-5508 GCA_964523385.1 uncultured Peptoniphilaceae bacterium
ATCACTATTATGACACGTTCCCCTGTTGTATGCCATATATATCCATTGTTTCTTGTTTCTTTTGCTCTCTTTATTATTTCTTCCACTGCATAAACTTGATATGGTCTCATAACTAATAATTTTCTATCTGTTTCTTTAAGCACCATATATCTGGCTATCATTTTAGATATATGACATTTTTCTAAGAATACACTTGTAAATTCTCTTAAAGAACTTACTCTTTTATTTTCTTTGTCAGTCCAAAAGAAGGTATATTTATAATTTAATTCTCCATCTGAGTTAGAAAAATACTTTGTGTCAACTCCATTTGAAATCACAAAAATTTGAATAAATCTAAAAAATCCAGTAAATGAGTGTATTTTATACCTGCTTATTTGATTAAAAGCTTCTTTCATATCTAACCCTCTTCGCTTTAATTCTATTTGAACCAAAGGAAGTCCATTAATTAGCAAGGTTACATCGTATCTGTTTTCATATTTACCTCTTACTGCTACTTGATTAGTTACTTGATATAAATTTTTACACCACTTCTTAGTATTCATAAGCTCTATAAATAACTCACTGCCATCTTCTCTTTGAATCTCTATTTTATCTCTTAGTATTTTTGCAGTTTCAAAAATACTCTTACCTTCAATCCTATTCATAAGTATTTGAAATTCTTTATCTGTAAGATCTTTTCCATTTAACTTACTTTTATTAAATTCATTTACTTGAGACCTAAAGTTGTTTCTTAAATCCTCTTCACTTCTAATATCTATTTTTTCATATCCATTCTTATGTAGATAATTAATTAAATTGTTTTCAAGAATTAATTCTGATTCATATATCACGTCATTTATCTCCTTATATTCATTAAAGTAATCGCGCCTTAGATTTCGTTATATCTTACTATAACTAAGGTTCGATGATTTGTCAATAGTTATATCTATATATAACAAAACTTGCTTGGCTTTTATTAGTCCTTTAAATGGACCAAATTAAAACTAATTTATTGCATAAAAAAAGGATGGTTTTAAAAACCATCCTCAATTCTATATATAAGTGCAAACATGTTTTTATAAAAACCAAGTTCAGGACTTCGTGTTATGGTGGAGGCGATGGGGATCGAACCCATGTCCAAGAACACTTCCTCAGTAGTTTCTACGAGTGTAGTCAGTTTATTTAGGTTTCCCTTGGCAAGTCCCCAACTGACAGGATACTAGCTTTGGTAGCTTCATAAATTCCGTCTATAGCTCAAAGCTTTGCTATATGCGGTTCCCCGCTAAATTTGAGACTAAGCGAAAGTCGCGGGTTTCTCCCGGTTAGTCCTAGGCAGCTTACGCTGCTAGTGCAAAATTATCTTCTGCGTTTAAATTTAGTTAGTCTTTTTTTACATAGCTGACAAACTATGACTCGCTTCTAGTGCACCCATGTCCCTGTCGAAACCAAGGCGCCCCCTCTGCATAGTATTATAGGGCAAGAAGCCGTAAATGTCAAGTCTTGGCCATTTGCTATCAATCATATGCCTTAGTAATTAGTAAAATCTATAGAAAACCCCTTTATAGGGTATAAGAGATACAGTGCTCAAGATTGGAGGAGTTACATGACTGAAATTACCCTTATTTCCTATGATAAGAAGGATTTAATAAAAACTACAATGGATAGTTTTGACGAAATATCTAGCCTAGATAAGACTAAAGAGCATTGGATTCATGTGGTTAGTGAAGAAAAGAATATCCTACATAAGCTAGCCGAAGTCCTTAATCTTCACCCATTGGTCTTAGAGGACCTCTGTGATTTAAACCAAAGATCCAAATTTGAAGACCACGAAGAATATATATTTACAATTTTATCTACTAATTACTATATAGATAATGAGCTTGAAGGCTTAAATGTAGGATTTATCCTCTACGATGACCTCCTAGTCAGCGTTGTAGACAAGCACGTAGAGAAAGCTTTTGATCCTATGCATATTTTGAAAAAAGAAAGAACTATTAAAAAGTATAAGCTAGACTATGTTCTCTACAGCCTTATCGACGAACTCTTTGACAATCAATACTCTCTCTTAGATACCATCGGCGATAAAATAGATATTTTAGAAGGGGCTATATTAGAAGCACCTGAAACCGAGCAGCTAAACGCCATCTACGAAATTAAGAAAGATCTTATATACATTAGAAAGTCCCTATGGCCTAATCAAAATGTAATGAGAAGCTTAGAGATGGATACAGACCTAATTTCAACTATGATTAGATTTTATTTCCAAGACATCTACAATGTAATCATCCAGAGTATAGACATTCTAGAAACCTATCATGAAATTTGTTCCTCTATGCAGGACACTTACCTATCTAGCATCTCCAACAAGACCAATGAAATCATGAAAGTACTAACAGTATTCTCAACTATATTTATCCCGCTAACTTTTCTTACATCCATGTATGGAATGAACTTCAAATACTTACCAGAGATTAATTGGAAGCTAGGATACCTTTACTTCTGGATTCTATGTATCGTCATCTTTGTTGGTATGATGGCTTTTTTTAAAAAGAAGAGATGGTATTGATTTTTGAGAAATATGGGACAAAAAGAACTGTCCCCTATGTCCCAAATGAAAAAGACGCCAGTAGGCGTCTTTTTCTTATTCTTTATTAAAAAACCTTGCGAATAAATCTTTGAAAAACTGGGCAATTTTATCTAAAATTCCAGAATCCTTAGCATCTTGATAGATTTGGCTTGCCTTATCAGATAAGTCGCTAGC
This sequence comes from uncultured Peptoniphilaceae bacterium, assembly GCA_964523385.1. Classification (GTDB taxonomy): domain Bacteria; phylum Bacillota; class Clostridia; order Tissierellales; family Peptoniphilaceae; genus CAZFXW01. The sequence continues at coordinate 2,741 of CAZFXW010000080.1, forward strand.
TAAAGTCTTTAGCTGCTCTTGAACTTCTGCCGAATCTACTGCTCCTGTATTCTGGTACTGATCAAATAGGGTCACTAACTTGTCTATTTGCTCCTGAGTAACTACTTCTTTTAAGTCGTACTTGACAATTGAGTCTTCAATAAAGGTTCTAATTTGCGCTAGGTCCGCTTCCTTACCTTCCTGGGTTACATAGTTATTGATTTCTTGTTTTACATTGATAATAACTTGGTTGAACTGGCCGATAGAGAAGTTTTCTTTATCCTTATTTTCCTGAACGATATCATTGGTAGTCTCTAGCTCTTGCTGAGCTACCTTCATTCTCTCTTCATCAAGGGCCTCTGCATTTGCCTCATAGGCCTTGTAAATACCAGTTAGTGCAGATTCACCAGTTACTGGCTTAACACTGCCTATTATTATTGAGCAGTTAGAAACTCCGGCCGTGATGGCTGCATTTTCATACTGCTCAGCTGTAATCTGGGTGATGTTTTGAGGAGTTTTAATTTCTACCTTAACTCCGTGGTCTTCTGGCCTCTTCTGCACCATTACGGATGAAATCATTGCTGAGTCGTCTCCAGCACCTTGACCTAAATATCTAATTTCATCTTGGCCATTAACTTCCTTGATATTAACGTTGTCTAGGTTCTCGATTCCCAAGACCTTAGCAGTATCGATTATCTCTGCCTCGCTTAGACCAGAACCGTAAACGTAAATTGGTTTTCCCCACTTTTCATCTATAACTGTAGTGTCTATAGCCATAGCTGATGTAAGTATAAATAGTGAAGCTAAAAATATAGCTATTTTATTTTTAAAACTTTTCATGTCCACCTTCCTTTCAGGTTATTTAATTATAGTACACATCTAAAGATTTCTCAATCCAAGATTAAAAAAAGCCGAGAAACCTCGGCTTTAATTATCATTATTAATCTTCTAATACATAAACTATAGTAGCCCTTCTACCGAAACTTACACAGGTATCATAGGAGTCATAGAATAAGTCTAACTTATTTCCTTTTATAGCTCCTCCAGTGTCCTCAGCAGTAGCTAGACCGTAGTCTGGCCAGTCATCAGTTGAGGTTATGTACAAATTAGTACCCAATGGAATAACGCTAGGGTCTACAGACACTGCTCCATGTCTGGCCTTAGTTCCGGATGCAGTGTAACCTGTCGATCCTGGGAAAATATTGTAGGCTGTTGTATTCATCTCGATAACCCTAGAATACCTTCTTACACTTCCGTCTTCTAGAATAATAGTTTTAGATTCTGTATCAACACCTGGCTCTGTAGCCTTTTCTTCTGAAGCCTGAGCTTGGATAAGCTGGCCTTGGCTATCTATTAAATTATAAAGTGAATTACCATGGATATAGTCTAAGTCGGCTTGGTCAACGCCAGCTAGGTAGATTATCTCAGCCACTGAGCTATCTAAGTTTTCTAACTTAGCTTCCATGCTGTCTTCATCCCTTACTAGGACTAGAGGTGAATGCTTATGGGCTGCTTTAACAGAAGCCTGGATTGCTTTTAACTCATCAGATCCCTCAACTACCACATAGGAGTTGTAGTCGGTAAACTTATTTGCAATAACCTGTGATGTTTCAAACCTATTAGAACCAGCAATGGTCAACTCATCTACGTTAGCATCTTTTCCTATAAGGTCTAAGACCTCTTCCTTTACCTCTCTAGTTAGCGAGTGTTCTCCTCCGATAAAGTGAACTTTCTTATAGCTCTTAACTGTCTTTAGATAGTCTCTAGTTTCTTTTGGTATAAAATCTTCTCCTGTGTAGAGAATATTGTAATTGTATTTAGCAGCAAATGGTATTGCTACCATTGAGTCACTTAGCTTGTATCCGTTAATTATAAGGACATGCCTATCTACTCCTAGGTCCTTTGCTACCTTGACAGCAGTCTCAAATCTATTTTCTCCATAAATTCTAGCCTCTGCTCCTGGCGCCTGTCCTTGGTTAACCGTATTTGGTCCACCAACTATAGTTCCATCAAAGCTTTGACTTGTTTCATCGCTTCCAATCATAGACAAATTCTGGCCTCGTTCCCCTGCCATTAGTCCGGCTATTATAGAGTCTGCTAGTGATTCTTTTGAACTTATGTAATTACCTGGATTTTCTGAAGACAGGCTAATTTGAGTGCTATCCTCTAATACCAAGTTCACTCTTCCACTTGCTAATCCAGTCAAACCAACTGGTATGGTTAAAAGACCTGCAAGTAAAAGCTTACAAATCCTATTTTTAATTTTAATCATATCTTCCTCCCAATGCCTAGTATTCTATAAAACCTAGACCGAGAGGGCAAGACTTGAAGACTTTCTAGGTGTAAAATCCCAGATTTCAGCCATTTTTCTCGGAATAAATCAATATTTGTAACATTTTTGTAATCTTTGATTTTATACCTATAGGCTCAAAAAGGCTGAATTGCAAAGGTTACAAATTAGTTACAACCCATTCTTTATAAATAGAGTCTTATAGGCTTGTTTGTTACAAAAAGGTAACAGTGTACCGTCTAGGTCTATGTCAGATTCTCAATATTTTTTATTATGTCCCTTTTAATGTATAATGGAGGCAGATGAATTTAGGAGGTAGAGTAAATTGACATTATTATCTGTACCAATAACAGAATTTCTTCACTATGTAGGGGTAAACGATAGGGAAACAGGCCTATTCGAAAATATTTGGCCCCTCCATAACGGAGTATCATATAACTCCTATATTATGTTTGGAGAGAAAACCGCCCTTATGGATACAGTTAAGATTACAAAAATC
>CAZFXW010000081.1:0-332 GCA_964523385.1 uncultured Peptoniphilaceae bacterium
CTTTCAATCCTTCCTGCATCATCCCTTGATCAATAATTTGTTGGAACAGGTTCAAATTCACGTTTCCACCACTGATAATAGGAACCACACATTTTCCCATCAAAGGAGACTTTTTAAAGATAGCGGCGGCTAATGCAGCGGTTCCGGAAGGTTCAGCCAGCAGTTTTCCACGTAACAGCTAGAGCCATAGCCAGCCACGCGCTGAGCATCTTCGGTGACCACCAAGACGTTATGGCAGCTAGGCAAACAGGCTTTGCTATGCTATGTTCAAGCTCTGTACAAGAGGTTATGGACTTGTCAGCAGTAGCTCACCTGGCGTCGATTAAGGGAAG
>CAZFXW010000081.1:342-3464 GCA_964523385.1 uncultured Peptoniphilaceae bacterium
ACTTTTTCGACGGCTTTAGAACCAGCCATGAAATCCAAAAAATCGAGCCTTGGAAATATGAAGACCTAAAAGAGATGGTAGATTTTGATGCCATCGACAGATTTAGAAATAGGGCCCTAAACCCAGAATCTCCATACACCAAGGGAACGGCACAAAACCCAGATATCTACTTCCAGGCAGTGGAAGCATCTAATCCTTTCTACAATGATATTGTAGGGATTACTGAAGACTATCTAAAGACTGTTTTTGAAAAGACAGGTAGAGAATATAACCTATTTGACTACTATGGAGCAGATGATGCAGAGCACATGATTATTGCCATGGGTTCAGTCTGTGAAACTATTGAGGAAACGGTAGACTACATAAATAGAAGGGGAGGTAAGGTTGGACTATTAAAGGTTAGGCTTTTCAGACCTTTCTCAACAAAGCACTTCCTAGCAGCTATCCCAGAGACGGTAAAGAGAATTGCCGTTTTAGACAGGACTAAGGAAAAAGGTGCTGTAGGAGAGCCACTATACGTAGACGTTAAGGCATCTTTCTTCGAAGAAGAAGTAAGGCCACAAATCGTCGGAGGTATTTACGGCCTAGGCTCTAAGGATACGACTCCTTCTCAAATCTATGCTGTCTATAAAAACTTAGCAGCAGATGAGCCAAAAAATGATTTTACCATTGGAATTACTGACGACGTTACCCACAAGTCACTTCCAGTTGATGAGTATATAGATACAGAAGATGAAGACACTATCAGATGTCTTTTCTGGGGCTATGGTTCAGACGGTACAGTTGGAGCAAACCAGCAGGCTATCCAGATTATTGGAGAGGGAACTGACATGTTCGCTCAAGCCTACTTTGACTATGACTCAAAGAAGTCTGGTGGAGTAACCATGTCTCACCTGAGATTTGGTACCTGCCCAATCAGGTCAACCTACCTGATCAGTACAGCAGACTTTGTGTCCTGTTCTAGACAGGCCTATGTCTACCAATACGACCTATTAAAGCAGATTAAAGATGGTGGAACCTTCCTATTCAATACCATTTGGTCAGAAGAAGAACTAGAAGAGTTCCTACCAGCTAGCTTTAAGAGAGAGCTTGCAGAAAAGAATATAAATTTCTATATCATCAACGCATCTGAAATCGCAGAGTCTGTTGGCCTAGATTCTAGGATTAACATGGTAATGCAAGCAGCCTTCTTCAAGCTTACAGAGGTTATCCCTGTAGATAAGGCAGTTAACGACCTAAAGCAGACTATTGAAGCCACCTACGGCAGATATGGTAAAGAAGTCGTAAAGATGAATCACAAGGCTGTAGATATGGGTATCGATAAGATTGTTAAAGTTGAAATTCCATCCCATTGGAAAGATGCTGTAGATGAAGCTGATGAAATGGTAGAGAGACCAGACTTCGTCGCTAATGTAGCTGACGTTATGAACAAGAAGGAAGGTAACTCACTTCCAGTTTCTACTTTTGTTGGAAGAGAAGATGGAGTATTCCCAGCGGGTACTTCAGCTTACGAGAAGAGGGGAATTGCCCTTACCTGTCCAGAGTGGATTTCAGAAAATTGTATCCAGTGTAACCAGTGTGCTCTAGTATGCCCACATGCTGTAATCAGACCTTTCTTACTTACAGATGAAGAAAAAGCTAAGGCACCAGCAAACTACGAAACCCTACCAGCTATTGGTAGAGATGCAGAAGGGCTAGAGTTTAGACTTCAGATTTCTCCATTAGACTGTACAGGCTGTGGAAACTGTGCTGAAGTTTGTCCATCTAGAAACAAGGCCCTTGTTATGAAGGACTTTGAAGAGCAGCTAGAAAAAGAGCAAGGAAATTGGGACTTCTCAATTAAGGAAGTTGGCTATAAGGAAGATGTCTTCCCAGCTAACAGCATTAAAGGTTCTCAATTTAAGCAGCCACTATTAGAGTTCTCAGGAGCCTGTGCTGGTTGTGGAGAAACCCCCTATGCTAAGCTAGTTACCCAGCTTTACGGAGACAGGATGATTATCGCCAACGCAACAGGTTGTACTTCAATCTGGGGAGCTTCCGCACCGTCAACTGTTTACTGTACCAATAAGCAGGGCCAAGGACCAGCTTGGGCTAACTCATTATTCGAGGACAACGCTGAGTACGGCTACGGTATGGCATTAGCCAATAAGAAGATTAGGGAAAAAATTGCCCTTCTTATGGAAGAATACATCGAAATTGGTTCAAATGATGAGATAAAAGAAGCCTTCAAGGGCTGGCTAGAAGCTAAGGATGTGGCAGATGACTCTAAGGTGGCATCGGCAAGAGTTCTTTCACTTCTAGATACAGTTGAGCTAAAGTCAGATGTAGAGTCTTCAATCTTAGATGGAATTATCAAAAGAAAAGACTACCTAATAAAAAGATCTATCTGGATTTTCGGTGGAGACGGATGGGCCTATGACATTGGATACGGTGGTTTAGACCACGTACTTGCCTCTGGTGAGGACATTAATATCCTAGTCTATGACACTGAGGTTTATTCAAATACAGGCGGTCAGTCTTCTAAGGCAACTCCATTAGGAGCAGTAGCACAATTCGCTGCAGCAGGTAAGAGAGTTAGGAAGAAGGACCTAGGGCTTATGGCCATGTCTTACGGCTACGTCTACGTAGCTCAAATTGCCATGGGTGCTAATATGAATCAAACTGTTAGGGCTATCAGAGAAGCTGAAAGTTACGACGGTCCATCTCTAGTTATGGCCTATTCACCATGTATCTCCCACGGAATTAGAGGAGGAATGGGACTGGCTATGAACCAGATGAAGAGAGCAGTTGCCAGCGGCTACTGGACTCTTTACAGAAATGACCCAAGGCTAGAAGATGAAGGTAAGAACCCATTCGTTCTAGACTCGAAAGAGCCGACAGAAAGCTTTAGAGAGTTCCTAGAATCTGAAAACAGATACAGAACTCTTGAAAGAAACTTCCCAGAAGATGCAGAGATCTTATTTGCAGCAGCTGAAAAAGACGCCAAGTCTAGGTACGAAAAGTATAGAAGAATGGCAGAAGAAATCCCTATGGAAGAAGCAGGAGAATAATAGACTATAGAGGAAGCTTAAGGCTTTCCTAAGGCTAGATTATGTTTCTTATTTATAGGCCAATATATAATT
>CAZFXW010000081.1:3474-5382 GCA_964523385.1 uncultured Peptoniphilaceae bacterium
CTTCCTTTTTTATATTAAAGCTAGCCTAGGACCTAAGTACAATCCATTATGCAATAATGGCTGATAAGAGATATAATATAGGGTGAAAGAGGTGTATGATGAATTTTGTACAAGCTTTAGAATACTTAAAAGAATTGGAAAAACTAGGCTTTATCCTAGGTTTAGATAATATCAAGGCCCTGATGAAGGCCCTAGGTTCTCCAGATAAAAAATTAAAATATATACATATTGGTGGAACTAATGGCAAAGGCTCTGTAGGAACCTACATAAGCTCTGTACTCAAAGAGGCAGGCCATGTAACTGGCTTCTATTCTTCCCCATCAATCGTCGAGTATGGCGAAAGAATTAGGATTAATGGAGTCAATATACCAGATGACAAGGTAGGAGAGTATATGGGTCTAATAAAGGAAGTTAGCCAGAGAGAAAAGTTGAGGATTACTGCCTTTGAGGCAGAGACTGCCATGGCTATCCTCTACTTTGTAGACCAAGGTGTTGACTACGCAGTTTTAGAAGTAGGCCTTGGAGGAACCCAAGATGCTACAAACTTTATTGAAAAACCTGAGCTAGTAATCCTAACCAATATAGGAATAGACCATATCGATTTTCTTGGAGAAACTATAGAGGAAATCGCTGGGGAAAAGGCTGGAATTATTAAGAAAAATTCTACTGTCCTCTCATATTTTCAGGAAAAGGCGGTAGAAGAAGTGTTACAAAGAAGGGCAGACCAAGAAGGAGCCAGACTAGAGTTTTTAAAGAAAGATGATACTGACTTAGTTTCTAGGGACATAAGCGGTCAGGTCTTTACCTACCAGGACTGTCAATTTACCATTACTATGGTGGGTGACTACCAGATTTATAATGCTTCTTTGGCTATTATGGCCATCAAGAAGCTAAAAGCCATGGGTGTAGATATAGGATGTGGAGCAATCCAAGAAGGCATGAAGAAGGCTCAAATTCCTGGCCGTTTTCAAGTCTTTTCTACTGACCCATTGATAATTCTAGACGGAGGCCATAATCCCCAGGGAGTTCAAGCCCTAGTAGATTCATTAGAGGCCTATTTTGGTTCGGCTAAGCACCGAATGGTCTTTGGCAGTTTAGGAGACAAGGACTACAAGGAAGGCATTAGGATTAGCCTACCCTATGCTGAAAAATATTATACCTTAAGGCCAAATAACCCGAGGGCTCTAGCCAGCGATAAATTAGCCGAAGAGATTGAAGCTGCAGGTGGCCAAGCCCAGGATATGAAAACAACGGGCCAGGCAATGGAAAAAGCATTAGAGGAAAGGACAGACGGAGAGGCTGTAGTGGTTTTTGGTTCTCTCTACCAGCTAAAAGAAGCTTACGAATACTTTGAAAGGACAGATAAATGGACCCATTAATTGTAGATTTAATAGATTTGAATGTTGGAAAAGTGCATGAGGCAGAGGCAATGGCCGGTCATACCACCTTTGAAATTGGTGGACCTTGCAGGGCCCTAGTTGAACCAACAGATTACTTAGCTGTAGCCAAGTTGGTTAGGCATTTGAGAAAGCACGAGATTCCCTTTATGGTAATCGGTCTTGGATCTAACCTTCTTTTCAAGGACGAGGGAACAGATATGGTTGTAATCAAAATTGCAGAAAATCTTTCCAATGTAAATATCCATGACACTACTGTAGTAGCCCAGGCTGGAGCTAGCCTAATTGACACGTCTAAGGCTTCGATGGAAATGGGCTTAACTGGAATGGAGCCCCTTTCAGGGATTCCTGGAACTATCGGTGGAGCCATTACTATGAACGCAGGAGCCTATGATGGGGAGATTTCCAAGTTGGTAATCAGCGTCAAGGCCATAGACCAGGATTCAGAACTTCAGGATTATAGCAGAGATGAGATGAACTTTGGTTATAGGAGTTCACTGGTCCAGGAAAA
>CAZFXW010000082.1:0-5325 GCA_964523385.1 uncultured Peptoniphilaceae bacterium
AAGAGATGTAGAGGGAAGGACTAGAAAGAAGAGAGAGTCAGTCCCAAAGGATATCTACGTTGTAGATTTAGAAAACCGTCTAACCGATGCCTTATCAGCTAGGGTAAACCTCAAGCAGAAGGGCAAGGGTGGGACTCTGGAAATTGAGTACTTTGATAATGACGATTTGGAGAGAATTACAGAACTTTTAGAAAAAGGAGACTAAGATGAAACTAATTGACCTATCAGTAGAGCAGTATTTAGACAATGCACAGACTAAGGAGCCAAACCCAGGTGGTGGTTCGGTAGCAGCTTACGTTGGAGGATTGGGAGCAGCCCTTTCTATCATGGTTTTAAACCTTTCCTATGGCAAGGATGACTATGAAGCATTACCACAGAGTGAAAAGGATAAGCTTGAAGAGCTAAAGGTAGATTTCGATAAGAAAATCGAGAAGCTAAAGTTCTATGTTGATGAAGACTCAAAGTCCTTCAACAAGGTTTTAGAAGGCTTTAGAATGCCAAGAGATACTGAAGAAGAGAAAGCTGCTAGAGCTCAGGTTATCCAAGATGGATATATGTACGCTCTGGAAGTTCCACTTACTACTGCAAGACTTTGTGCAGAGATGCTTGACGATTTAGAGCCATTTGTACAATACGGTGATGTTGGAGCTATTACTGACGTTGGTTGTGGAATTCTTTTCCTATCATCAGCCATAGAAGCTGCCTTATTTAACGTAACTATTAACCTGCAGTCAATTAAAGACAGGGACTTTGCAGCTAAGACAGAAAAAGAAGTAGCAAAGTTAATTGAGGGAGCTCATGAAAAGAGAGATGAATACTTAAAGATGACTTATGCGAGACTAGAAGACTAAGAAACTAGGTGAGTAAATGATATATCTGGACAACGCAGCCACCTCTTTTCCAAAACCTAAAGAGGTTTTGGAAGAGTGGATGGATGTATCTGAAAATTATTCGGCCAATCCAGGTAGAAGTGGCCACAAGTTGGCCTTAAAAATGGATCGAAAGATTTTCGAAACAAGGAGCGCGCTAACTAAGTTAATTGGTGGCGAAAACCCTATGAATACAATATTTACCTTTAACTGTACCCAGGCCCTTAATATGGCTATAAAAGGTGTGGCAAAAAAGGGAAGTCATGTAATAACAACATCCCTAGAGCATAACTCGGTTTTAAGGCCACTTTTTTATTTAGAAAAACAAGGCATAATTGAACTAACCGTAGTTGAAGCTAATAATCTAGGGCTTCTAGATCCAGAACAGATTGAAGCACAGATTAGAGATAACACAGACATGATAGTTACTACTCATGTATCTAACCTGGTAGGAACTATCCTAGATATAAAAAGAATTGCCGAGATAGCGAGAGCTTCGGAAATTACCTATATTGTCGACATCGCCCAGTCTATAGGCCACATGCCTATAGACGTTGGGGAGATGGGCTTGGATATAGTTTGCTTTCCTGGGCATAAGGGACTTCTATCTCCTATGGGTACAGGAGGTATGTATATTAGAGAGGGAATTGAGTTGGAGAGCCTTTTTCAAGGTGGAACCGGTTCTTTTTCATCAGATCCAGAACAGCCAGAGCTCTATCCAGATAGACTAGAGTCAGGAACTGAAAATGGACCTGGCCTTATTGCTATGGGCAAAGGGATAGAATATATAAATAGCCGAGGTATAGACAATATCCACAGGCACCTTGAAACTTTAAAGAATCTTTTTATTGAAGAAATAATCGACCATCCCTTGGTCAAGTTATATGGACCTTTAGATGAAAGGCAGGCGGCTGTAGTATCTCTCAACGTTTCTGGCATGGATTCTTCTAGCCTAGGTTATATCCTAAGTGAAGAGTACGACATATACATTAGGCCAGGCCTTCACTGTGCCCCCTTAGCCCATAAGAGCATGGGAACTACAGAGATAGGTATGGCTAGATTTAGTTTTGGCATTTTTAACACTGAAGAAGAAGTGGTAAAGGCTGCCGATGCGGTTAAAGAAATAGCAGAGAGTAGACTTTATGGGAACTTTTATTAATTTTATACAAAATTTGAGTATAGTCTTAATCCTTATCCTTCTAGTTATGGTGGTTTTTTGCTTAATGGCCATATCTGCTACCAATAGGAGGGTCAATAGGCTTAGGAGAAGGTACGATTTACTCCTAAGAGGGCAAGGAGATTTGGATATAGAAGAAGTCCTTTTAAATCAGGGTCAGGAAATAGATCGATTAGGGTCGAGGCTAGGAGACTTTAAGAAAGAAATCCAGGCTAAGGAAACTAGCACTAAAACTCAGGTTGAGGAGCTTATTAGCGCATCAAGACAGTCCTTACAAAAAGTAGGACTCTATAGGTACAATGCCTTAGAGCATATGGAAGGTAATCTATCTTTCTCCCTTTGCCTACTTAATTCTATTTCAGATGGAGTTATTATTACCACAATATATGGCAGAAATTCATCCACTACCTACGCTAAGGAAGTAGCTTCTGGAGAACCTCTCCAGCCTCTTTCCATAGAAGAAGAGATGGCCCTAAGCAAGGCTTTAACCAGTGAGTTAAATGGATAGTAAGTATCTATTTATAATCAATCCAACCTCAGGCCTGGTAAAAGTCCAGAATCCAGAGAAAAAAATCCACCAGTTCTGTAAAGCTAAGGGCTTAGATTACGATATTGTCTACACCAAAGGACCTGGCCATGGCCAGGAATTAGCTAGCCAAGGTGGCTATAGTCATTATATAGCCGTAGGTGGGGATGGAACAGTGTCAGAGTTAGCTTCTGCCCTAGTTGGAACTGATGGGATCTTAGGAATCATTCCCATGGGCACTGGAAATGATACGGTTAGAAGCTTGTCTATTCCCTTAAAGGTTAATCAGGCCATGGAAAGACTTGTTGAAGGTCAGGTGTCGACAATCGACATGGGTCGAGCAGGAGATAGGTATTTTATTAATATCTTTTCCATAGGCTTAGATGCAGAGGTTGTGAAATTTACAAATAAATACAAGAAAAATTTCCCCAGAGCTATTGCTTATCACATAGGAATAATTGCTGGGGTTATTTTATACAAAAAAATACATTTAAAAATCCAGGGAGAAGGTTATTCCTTTTATGGGAATACCATGCTTTTTGCCGTAGGCAATGGAGCTTATTATGGTGGAGGTATACCTATTTTACCCAAGTCTACACTTGAAGATGGAGTTCTAGATGTCATAAATATTAAAGAAATGAATAAGTTTAACTTTATTCCCTTAGTCTTCAAAATGTTCAAAGAGAAACACTTGGACTACAGAGGGGTGGATTTCTTTAAAGCTAAAAAGCTAGAGGTGGAAAGCGCTGGCTGGGTATACTTAAATTATGATGGCGAAATAGAGCTTTTTAACGGTAGGTTAGAGATAGAATTATTGGAAAAGTCATTAAAAGTACTTACATAGGAGGGAAATATGTTTTTTAAGGATTTAGAAAAAAGTCTAGCAGGCAACACTATTAGAATGGTATATCCAGAGGGTGTTGATGAGAGAATCATTAAAGCAGCTGCAGAGCTTGCTGAAGGTGGAATTATTAGCCCAGTCGTTATTGGTAAGCCAGAAGATGTGAAAGCTTTAGCAGCAGATGCTGGAGTCAGTACAGATGGTTTTGAAATCATCGATATGGATACCTACCCAGAAAAAGAAGAGATGGTTGCATCCTTCCTAGAGAGAAGAGCAGGTAGAAATACAGAAGAAGAAATTAGAAGCATGCTAGAAGACCCTAACTACTTTGGAACCATGTTAGTTTACATGGGTAAGGTAGATGGAATGGTGTCAGGTGCTGTTGGATCTACAGGTGACACCGTTAGGCCAGCCCTTCAAATCGTAAGGACCAAAGAAGGAGTTTCTAGGATTTCTGGAGCCATGCTTATGTTTGGACCAGAGGGAGAGAGATATCTTTTTGCCGACATAGCCATTAATATCGACCTTTCAGCAGAAGAATTAGCAGAAGTGGCAGTAGAGACGGCGGCCACAGCCCAAGCCTTTGGAATCGACCCAAAAGTGGCTATGCTTAGCTTCTCAACCAAGGGATCAGCCGCATCACCAGAACAAGAAAAAGTGGCAGAGGCTACTGAGATCGCTAGAAAATTAGCACCAGAGTTAAAAATTGACGGTGAGCTTCAATTTGATGCAGCCATCGATCCAGCTACAGGAGCCAGCAAAGCACCGGGCTCAGATGTGGCAGGCCATGCTAATGTCTTTATATTCCCAGACCTTCAGTCAGGAAATATAGGCTATAAAATTGCCGAAAGATTAGGCGGCTACCAGGCAATCGGACCAATCCTTCAAGGGCTAGCAGCGCCAATTGCTGACCTATCCAGAGGCTGTTCAGTAGAAGATGTTGTAAAACTTTCATTAATCACTGGTAAGCAAGTCCTAGAAGGATAAGAGTGTAGGCTCCTTTATTTTGGGTATAAGAAAGATAGGTTCTAAAGGAGGAGCAAATGAAGAGGAAAATTCTTTTAATTGTAGCTGCTGTGTTGATTTACAGCGGCTGTAGTTCAACAAGCGAAACCAAAGACTATCAGATTAGCCCAGGTGGAAATATGCCCGCCGGAAATGTACCAGTCTCTGAAAGTTACTATACTGAGAGCCAGTATGCAGAAGGGGAGTATATAGACGAAGAGAGGGTTGTTGAAGACCAGGGCTCTAGCAAATTGGTATCTGGTGAAGACTTCGGTGAAAAAATAATTAAAAACTATAGCCTAAGTCTAGAAACCAGAGAGTATAATGACTACACCAAGGCAATAGCCAATAAGGCCAAGGAATTAGGAGGCTTTATAGAGAGTTCTAACTTGGATAATTACGGTGATTCTAGGTTAGGCTGGTTTTATTATAGGATTCCTGCTGACAAGGCGGAAGTTTTTGTAGACTTTGTTAAAGAAGGGGCTTCAACTATCCAGAATGAATCAATGAGCACTAACGATTCGACCAAGTACTACCGGGACAATGAAACTAGGATTAAGGTACTTGAGGAAAAGGAAACTAGGTTAAGGGAATTGCTGACTAAGGCTGAGACCGTTGAGGAGATTGTCATCGTTGAAAATACCCTAGCCGATACCATAGCTGAAAAGGAAATCTACATTCAGGAAAATAAGTCTATAGACGACAGAGTTAGCTATTCATCGGTAGACTTAGGTATAAGAGAAGTGGCTACAGTTTCAACACCTATTAAGGATAGCTTCGGCTCTAGGATTGAAGATGCCTTAGGCAAGAGCTTTGTTAATTTTATCCTTATGATTCAAGGGGCGATAATATACCTAATATACTTATTCCCGCCTCTAATCCTAATCTTACTATTAGTCCTAATCAT
>CAZFXW010000083.1:0-5192 GCA_964523385.1 uncultured Peptoniphilaceae bacterium
GTTAAATACAATATGGGCACTGATATCTCCATAGGTAGTGGCGGTCTCTTTAGTAGCTCCCAGAAAATTAGACTGAATTCTAATGATATCAGCCAGGTAACCATTGACGAGCCTAGGTTTGAAGATGAATTTAAAAAGCAAATCAGCCCCTACTCCTTTGAAGTGGTTAAAGATATAGGGACCTTACAGGTAAACGGAGAACTTACATATAAATATCTAGAGGGAAAGGTTTGGGAAATACAAGATTCATCTAAGGACCCCCTTGCCAGTATTAAAGAACTTAATATCCTAGGCCCTTGGTCTGGAAAAATGGATCATATGAATTCACCCTATACAGCCACCCTGGATATAAGTGAGCTTAGTGATGGGGGAAATATTACAGCCATTCTTAGCTATGAATCTAGACCTGAAAACGAGCAACAATATAAAGGCAAGGTCAAGCTTGTTGGAACATTCGACTATGACGATGGCTCTATTAAGTTGAAAAAATCTGAGTGGCTAGAAGGAGAAGAATTTAAAAATCTAAGCAATACTTCTGGGTATATTTACTTTGCCAATTCATCTATTGTAACCGTCGGAGTCACCGAGCTAGATCTAAAAAAGGACTAGACCCTACACTTGGCTAGGGAAAATCACCAGCCCATGTGTTATAATCTCCCTAAGAAAGGATGATGTTATGATTTCTAAGAGACTATCAGTAGTCCTTATAGGGATGGCCTCTGTTTTCCTAGTAGCCTTGCTCAGACCCCTTATTATCGGCTTACTAAGGAGTGGTGGAGCTACTAACTTAGCCAGCACCAACCCGCTAATTTTTACTATAATGTATTTTTTAATAGGTGCAGTTATTATGGAAGGTATAAGATACTTGGCAAAAAAGTTTTTATTTAAGGATAGCCAATCTATAATCGAACCTTTGGTAATCGGTGGATCAGCAGGAACCTACCAGCTTGTATCCAACCTAGCTTACTTAAAGGGAAGCGGGGCTGATTCTTCGATAATCCTCTACGCCACTTTAATAGAGTTTGCTAGTACCCTTATGTTTATGGCCTTAGCATTGTTTATCTGGAGGGGCTTTGATAAAAATAAGGGAATCTTAGCTTTATTGGCGGCCATACTTATTCATACAGCTGTTAAATCGACTATAGACTATACTATTATCGAACCTAATCTTTACTATGTGGGAGCAATAGTCCTAGCCCTATCTACGGCAATTTCTCTCTTTTATATAATGAGCAATATCAGAAATAAAAACCAGCCTAAACATACAGGCTAAAAAAACCCCCCTATCCTAAAGGATAGGGGGTTCATTAATTTAAGGTTTAAAACCTAAGTTTTCCTAAGCTGAGCAAAAAATTCAGATAAAAGAGCCGAACACTCTGACTCCATCAAGCCACTGATGACCTTAGGCCTGTGATTAACTGCTGGACTTTGGCTAATATCTTCAACTGAGCCAAAGAAACCCCTCTTTTCATCATAAGCGCCATAAAAAACATGAGATAGCCTAGCTAGGACGATAGCACCAGCACACATTGAACAAGGTTCAAGGGTGGTATAGAGCTGACAATCCAATAAAAACTTATTGCCAACAGTTTTCAAGGCCTCTTGGATGGCCAAGAGCTCCGAATGAGCAGTGGCATCTATCCTAGTTTCTACTAGGTTATGGGCTCGGCCGATAATTTCTCCATCCCTCACAATCACCGTCCCTACCGGCACTTCATTTTTCTTATAGGCTTTTTTTGCCTCAAGATAGGCTTGACCCATAAAATAAAGGTCTTTATTCAACTTCCATCACATGGTCTGTTCCCGGCCTTTTTATCTTATAGTCCCAATGGTTAGTAACAACAATAGCCGTTATCCTATCCTTTTCATCAGCATAGATTTCCTGATCATATCGAATTAGCACATCGCCTGGTTGCACCCTATCCCCTACTGAAACTAGGACTTCTAAGCCCCTGCCCATAAAGCTGACCCCATCTACCCCCATGTGAATAAGCACCTCAACTCCATCCTCATTTCTAATGCCTATGGCGTGTTTAGAATCGGCAACCAGTACAATATTTCCATTTATAGGAGATCTTATAAACCCATCTTCTGGCAAGATTGCATATCCCTCTCCTAAAAGACCTGATCCTATATCTTCATCAGGTATGTCAGACAGGTCTAAGGTCTGACATCCTTCGCTTTTATAAAATACACATGTCATATATCTTCCTCCTTAGGCCTATTTTACCATTAAAGAGAAAAAATAGGCATAGCCCCTTCTCAAGATTATTTAAAACAGACCAAGCTTTAAGCTCTTAGCCTTTTTAAGGCCCTATAAATCATAATCAGGATTAGAAAAATCCCGATATAGCCGTTTATAACATAGACATAATTAACTAGAACGTCAAAATTAATAGACAAACCAATCAAAGTACCTACAGCACCAATAGCTATCGTTCCTCTCCTAAACCCTTTTTCTTTTTCTTCAAAAAACCTTGAAACAACTGTCCATAAAAGTGGAACCGCAGTAGTAAAAATTCCCAATATTATAAAAACAGAAAAAACCTTTGATAAAAGCGGGTGGATTTCCCCTGCTAGTAATAGAGATGGAATTTGACTATTGTAAACCCTGCCCATGGATAAGTAAATAGCAAAGGCCATAAAACCCATGGCAATCGAAGTTGCTAAAGCTCCAAAAAACGCTCCTTTTCTAGCATCCGCAAGGCTCTTAGTCATATTGCCCATGTCAGCTAAAAAAGCGGCTAACCATATCATACAAAAACCCACATAAGATCCTGCTGAAAACACAAAATTTATGCTAGCTCTTTTAAAATCGGGGCTTTTAGAGACCTGGTCTAGAACATAGGCCGCAGATCCCAGATTGGACCAATTTATCCTTATGGAAATTATGCTAACTATAAAGGCAGTTACGGCAATAAATGGACCAATCTTTCCTATAACTTGAACAATTTTTTTAAGTCCCATAGAAACAGTCACAATAACAGCCAATCCAATCAAAGCACCTCCTAGAAAAGATGGAAAGCCATATTCTTGAACGGCCGTAGCGTGAGCTCCTGCAATCATAACCGCAAAGGATAAAAAGATAAAAAATATAGAAAAATAATCGTAAAACCTTCCTATTTTTTCTCCAGCGATTATAGTATATATATCATTAGGCATTTCAAGTTTGTATTTATTTCCATAGGTCATAAATTCAATCCCAATAAAGGCTAGTAGTACAAAGCAAATTGCTACACCTGCTAATCCCCAAAGTCCATAGGCTGCAAAATATTGTAGGGTCTCTTGACCAGTTGCAAAACCTGAACCTATTAACAGAGCTATAAAGGCACCTGCATAAGTAATTATTCTATTTATATCCATTTTATCATCATTCATTTTTGTCCTCCTTGATTGGAGTTAATCATAGATAACAAAAAATAACAAGTAATAGCATCTTATCTGAATATACAACAATTTAAAAGTTCTTTCTATATTTATGCATAAAAAAAGCAGCCCGAAGGCTGCTTTTTAACAAAGGAGGTAATCTAGGAAATAATCCTATTTACCAAATTATTCTACTTCTGTAATTGACTTAGTTCTTTTATTGAAATACTCGTATGGGTATGCGTATGGCTTTGGCTTGATGTACTGTCCGCCGCCCTTTTCGCCTACGAATTTACCGTTTTCAGCCATTAATTGACCTCTTAGGTAAACTTTCTCAGCTATACCCTTCTTCTCAAATCCTTCGAAAGCTGTGTAGTCAGAACCTTCGTAGCTATCTGCATGAGTGATAGTTCCTTCAAACTCTGGGTTAAAAATAACAATATCTGCGTCAGATCCTGGAAGTAAAGCACCTTTCTTTGGATAAGCACCGATAAGCTTAGCTGGTTGAGCAGTGAAGATTTCAATAAATCTTTCCTTAGTAATTCTACCTTTTTCAACACCTTGAGTCCAAAGCATAGCAAGTCTCTCTTGGAATGATGGACATCCTGGTGGAATGTGGTCGAATCTTTCAAGACCCTTCTTCTTAGTCTCAAATCCACCGATTACTGCTGCGTGGTCAGAAGAAACAGCCTTAAGGTCGTCATTTCTTACTGCAGTCCAAAGAGCATCTAAGTGCTTTTGCTTTCTTAGTGATGGTGCACAGACGTACTTAGCTCCTTCGAAATCTGGAAGGCCTAGGTATGACTCATCAAGAGTTAGGTAGTGAGTACAAGTCTCTCCGTAGATTGGGTATCCTGCTTCGTATGCTTCTTTGATTGCCTTAGTAGCACCTTCAGTAGATACGTGAACTACGAATAGTGGACAGTCAGCTAACTTAGCAAGTTGAATAGCTCTTTCAGTTGCTTCGTCTTCAACGATTGGTGGTCTAGAGTCAGCGTGGTACTTAGACTCAAGCTTACCTTCCTTAACAAGTTGTTGTTGTAGGTCGTAAACTAGGTCTCCGTTCTCAGCGTGAACCATGATAGTAATACCATGATCTCTAGCTATTTGCATAGCTTTGTAGATTAAGCTATCTTCAACCATAAATGGTGTATATTTATAAGCCATGAAAAGCTTAAGAGTAGAGATACCTGCATCTACCATCTTTGGTATTTCGTCTAAAACATCTTCACTATTATTCATTACCATTCCGTGGAATGAGAAGTCTGCTGTTGATTTACCAACTGCGTTTTCATCTCTATGCTTTTCCATAGATTCGATAACACCCATACCTTCGTATTGTGGCGAGAAGTCGATAACTGTAGTAGTTCCACCAACAACCGCTGCATGGGAAGTTTCAAAGCCGTAAGTGTCGAATGGACCCATGTGAACGTGCTCGTCTACTCCACCAGGGAATACGTACTTACCTGTAGCGTCAACAACTTCGTGACCTTCTTCAGGAAGATTTACACCTAGTTCAGCAATTTGTTCGCCTTCTACTAGAATATCGCCTACATACTCGCCATCTGGAGTTAGAATTGTACCATTTTTAATTAATAATCCCATAATTATCTCTCCTTTGATAATATACTTTTCCTAAACAAGGAGCATAGAAATCATGATAACGATTTCTATCCCCTTTAAATATCAACCACCTTTATCCATAGGTGGTTAACAAGGATTTCCCATAAGGGAAAAGATTAGGGCCTAGGCCCTAATCTTCTATATAAATATTACTTACACTTTTTCCTGTCGATGTCGTAGATAGCTAAGAACTCGTCGTTCTC
>CAZFXW010000084.1:0-4982 GCA_964523385.1 uncultured Peptoniphilaceae bacterium
TCCACCTCAACCAACTCTTCCCCACCTAGGGCTCTGGTTATAATATTCTTTCTGGCGATTTTACTAGCTTCTTCTTCGGATACGGATCCAGAGTCAACCATCTCATTGTAGAGGGAATGGTCCCTAGTCAGTTGAACCAGCTCTCCCTTAGAGAGTCTGTAGACCCTAGAGTCACCTACGTGGCCAACATAAAGCTGATTGCCTACTAGTAGGCATAGGTCACAGGTAGTACCCATATTATCGAGCTTTTCGTCCTCTACTGACTTCTTGTAGATCTCCTCATTGGCTAAAACGATACTGGCCTTAACAAGCTTCAGGTAATCCCTAGCCTTCTTAAAATTGTTCCTCACATAGTCGGAAATCAGGTCAACAGCCATCGAAGAAGCTACTTCTCCAGCTAAATGACCACCCATCCCATCAGCAACGATAAAGAGGTTGTAGTTTTCGCTAGATAGGCCAAAGGCAGAATCTTCATTTGTCTCCCTTTTTAATCCAATATCCGTCTTTACTGAATAAACCATTTTACACCTCTATTCCCTACTGTATGCATTCCTTAGCTGGCCACAAGCTGCGTCAATATCCGCCCCCTGCTTACGCCTTATAGTAGTCTTAATATCTAAATCTTCTAGTCTTTCCTGGAAAATCTTAATGTCCCTTTGACTACTAGCCTCCTTATCAAACTCATCGATAGGATTCAGCGGTATCAAGTTGACGTGAACGTCTAGGCCTGCTGCCATATTTTTAACAGCCCTTGCATGGTCATAGGAGTCGTTATCGTCCTTGATTAGGGCGTACTCATATGAAATCCTCCTATTAGTCTTATACTGGTAGTAGTTCAAAGCCTCTTTCAGGTCCTCTAAAGTGTTGGACTTGCTGATAGGCATAATCTTCTCCCTCTCCTCCTGGATTCCATTGTGGAGGGAGACAGCCAGGTTAATTCCCAGCCCTTCATCTGCCAGCTTTCTTATGCCCTTAACAAGTCCGCAAGTAGAAATAGTCATATTCCTAATACCCATATTCTGACCCTCTGGGTCATTTAAGAGCCTAACGAATTTCATAACATTATTATAATTGTCGAAAGGTTCACCAATCCCCATCAGAACCATATTGTCGATGGTATGGCCCACTTCCTTTTGGACCTGGTAAATCTGAGCCAGCATCTCCGAAGGCCTGAGATTCCTTTCAAAGCCTTCTTTGGTTGAAGCGCAGAACTCACAGCCCATCTTACATCCCACCTGGGAAGACAGACAAACCGTCGAACCTGTATGAGACTCTAGGTAGACACTCTCTATATAATTGCCATCGGCTAGTTTAAAAATAAACTTCTTAGTACCATCTAACCTAGAGCTCAGCACATCTACCAGCTCAAGTTTGGTAATACTTCCAATCTCAGCTAGCTTTTCCCTAAGGTCCAGGGAAAATACAGTAATTTCATTAATATCAGTCTTCTTTTCATCGTGGATAAATTTAAAGAGCTGTTTAGCCCTAAAGGACTTTTGACCAATAGAGTAAAACACATTGGTCAGCTCTTCTATATTCATACTCATCAAATCTAATTTTTCCATAGTATCTCCATTCAGTATATCACATAACAGCTATCAGCATCAGTAAAAGGAAGAGATGTAAAATCCATCAGTTCTATCGGTATCGGTAAAGAGCTGAAGCTGGGATTGAGTCTCTCCCTTATAGTCAAAGGTCCAAGGCCTTAGGCCAAGACCTATAACAAAGTCCCTATTTTCTTCATTTTCCAATGAACCGTAAGTGCAGGTCGAGTAAAACAACCTGCCTCCCTCTTTAAGATAGGAGATAGCATTCTTTAAAATCTTTCTCTGTAATTGGGCCAGTTCTTTAATCTGCTCCAAAGTTCTAGAATACCTAATTTCAGGCTTTTTAGCTATAAGGCCTAGGGCAGAGCAGGGAGCATCTACCAGCACAAAGTCAAAGGAATTGACAAAATCCTCCTGGTATTCGGCTGCATCGTAATTAGTCAGTTGGTAGGATTTATAGTCTCCCCTTTGTAGGTTCTCTTCAATCCTAGCCGCCCTCTCCCTGCTTATATCATTGGCCACCAGCTGACCCTTTTCACCTATGGCCTCGGCTATCATTAAACTTTTGCTCCCAGGGGCAGCGCACAAGTCTAAGACCCTAGCACCCTTAGGCAAATCCATCAACTGGACAACCAGGCTAGATCCCTCACCCTGGATAGAAATGCTCCCATCTAGAAAAATCTCCATCTGGTGAACTTTATGGGGCTTGGCCAGCCTAATACAAGTGTGACAAATCTCAGAAAGCTCAGGCTCCATCCCCTGGCCCTGGAAAATTTCAAAAGCTTCTTCCCGGCTTATCTTTTCCGGATTAACCCTAAGGGTCATTGGTATCAGATGGTCAAAGGACCTGATTAAATCCATAGCCCTAGCTCCATAATTATCTTTTAAATAGCCAATTATCTCAGGGCTTAAATTATACCTAACTTCCGGCTCTTCATCTTCTAAGGCTGCTAGGAGCTGGTCCTTTCTCCTTAAGGCATTTCTCAATATTCCATTGACAAAGCCCTTAAGTCTTCTTGGGCCTAACTCCCCAGCCACATCCACCATCTCGTTGATTACGGCGTAGTCCTCCTGGTCCATGTAGTAGAGCTGGTAGATGGCTAGCCTTAAGACTTGGAGGATGACCCAGTGGAGCCGGTGAAAGGGAGTCTTAGACAAGCTCCTGATAAAAAAGTCTAAGCTGTTTCTCTTTTCCAGCACCCCTAGGACCAGGGCCCTTGTAAAGCACTCATCCCTGTAATCCCTGTAAGTCTGACTTTCAAGGAGCAAGTCAGAATAGCCCTCCTTATCTATCTTGTTTAAAACCCTTACGCTGATGGACCTGGCTGACTCCATTACTTTCTTCTCCTATTCATATCAAGGAGTCTTAAGAGTTCAAGGAAAACCATCAACGTCGAGGCTACATAGGTCAAAGCTGCTGCATTTAGAACCTTCCTACCTCCAGCCAAGGCTTCTCCCTGCATAAAGACTCCTTGTAGGCTTTCAATAGCCCTATTGCTGGCATTAAACTCAACTGGCAAAGTCACCAGCTGAAAGATAAAGGTAGCTGAGAAAGCCAGGATACCAATATCCATCAGAATAGGTAAGTTAAAGAACATGCCTCCGATAATCAGTATCCAGACAAACCTTGAAGAAAAGTTTACTGCCGGCAGCATAGCATTTCTGAATTTCAGTGGACCATAATCTAGGTTGTCTTGGATAGCGTGGCCCACCTCATGGGCTGCTATAGCCTGAGAGGCCACCGAATTGCCCTGGTAGACATCTTTAGACAGCCTGATCACCTTAGTCCTTGGGTCGTAATGATCGGTTAAAGTTCCAGATTG
This sequence comes from uncultured Peptoniphilaceae bacterium, assembly GCA_964523385.1. Lineage (GTDB taxonomy): Bacteria > Bacillota > Clostridia > Tissierellales > Peptoniphilaceae > CAZFXW01. The sequence continues at coordinate 3,371 of CAZFXW010000084.1, forward strand.
TTGGGTCACTGCCACATGGCTTAAACCATTGGCGTCTAAAATCCTCCTAGCCACCTCTGAGCCGCTAAATGGCGTAGATGAGGCTACCTGGGAAAATCTATAGTAATTCCTACTTACATTGTACTGGGCGATGCCTGCCACCACCATAGCAATTATAATAAGAATAAAATAAGAGTTGTTAAATCCATACATAATTGGCATAATCTAATCTCAACCTCCTAATTCAGTTTAATCTTCTCAAAGTCATTGCCCTTTAGGTAGTCGGCTACTAAAACCCTCTGCCTACCGGGAAATTGAATCTCCGTCATAATCAGTGTTGCGTCCTTACAGTTAGTGTAGATGCCAGTCTCATCAACCCTAAAGACCTGGCCTGGTTCCTCGTCGTTCATCTTCTCACAGTGGTCAAAGTCGATTAACTTAATCTCTTCCTGGCCGTAGAGAAAGTCAATCCTAGGCCAGTGGGAAAAGGCCCTAGCCTTGCCTATAATCTTCTGTAACTCATCTTCAAAGTCAATCCTACCCATTTCCCTGGTGATAAAGCCAGTATAGCTAGCCTCGTCAGGATCCTGGGGAATTCGGTTATTATAGAGATTTTCAAAATCATCTAAGGCCTCTATCAAGCACTGGCCCCCTAGCTCAGCTAACCTTTCGCTGGCCTGGATATAGTTGTAGTCGGCTGCATCCATGGTGCAAACCTTGATAATATCCCCCTGGTCCATACCTTCGTCGATAAGCATAATAGTCACGCCAATCTCCTTGTCTCCCTCTAAAAGGGCATGATGGATAGGCGAAGCACCCCTGTACTTAGGCAGAATAGAGGCGTGGACATTTAAAACCCTGTCCTGGTACTTATCTCTAATCTCCGGTCCAATCATCTGACCATAAGCCACAACCACGATATAATCTGGATCTACTTGATCGATAGCAGCCCTAGTCTCTTCAGTAGTGTGAACCCTTAACCCCTTGTCATCTGCAAAAGCTCTAACCGCCGAAGGGCTAGTCTTACCCCTAGACCTGACCCTGTCAGGCTGGGTTATAACCAGATTAACATCATTGTCCTCTGATTGGTAGAGAGCTTCTAAGGGTGACACTGCAAAGAGAGGATTGCCTACATAAACAATCTTATTCATCACCTTCATACTCTCCTTCCTCTAAATCTTCCAGATTTACTTCCTTTTCATATATATCCTTAAAGAGAATCCCTTCTAAATGGTCTACCTCATGGCAGATACACCTGGCCTGAAGACCTTCAGCCTCAAGCCTAACAGTCTCACCATCAACATCCATATATTCAACGGTCAGTTTAACCGGCCTCTTAACAGTAGCGTTAAAATTGGGAACCGAAAGACAGCCTTCTACCCCGATACACTCACCTTCAGATTCTAGGATAACCGGGTTTATCATAGCCAGTGGTTCTCCTTCTTCCTCAGTATCTACAATAATAACCTTTCTTAAAACTCCAACTTGGGGAGCAGCAATGCCAATCCCCTGGGCCTCATCCATAGTCTCAATCATATCTTCTACTAGGGTTTTAATACCTGGCGTAATCTTCTTAACTTCCCTAGACTTCTTTCTTAAAAGAGGATCTCCGTCTAATCTAATTTGTCTTATT
>CAZFXW010000085.1:0-232 GCA_964523385.1 uncultured Peptoniphilaceae bacterium
TGACGATTAATATAGTCATTCCATCATCTGCCAGACCTCTAATGATAGACTTAATATTATCTCTAGTATCTTCGTCTAGGGCTGATGTTGGTTCGTCAAAGCAGAGTATCTTTGGATTTAGCATACAGGCTCTGGCTATGGCAACCCTCTGTTGCTGACCCCCTGAAAGTTGAGCTGAGTACTTATCCTTGTGCTTAACCAAGTCTAACCTTTCTAAAAGGCTGTTTGCCCT
>CAZFXW010000085.1:242-4911 GCA_964523385.1 uncultured Peptoniphilaceae bacterium
TCAATCTCTTTTTCTGCCATCTTATGATACCTAGGAGCGATGGCTAAATTTTCCCATACGCTTAAGTGGGGGAAGAGGTGGTAGCCTTGAAATACCATTCCTAGCTTTCCTTCCCTACCTTCGTCCAAGCTATCTATGTGTTCGCCAGATATTAGGATTTCTCCGCCATCTATGGACTCTAGACCATTCAGGCACCTGAGAAAGGTGGTCTTACCTTCACCACTTCTGCCCTGAATTGATACGACCTCACCTGTATCTATATCACAGGAAAGGTTGGTCCAAACATTTTGATCACCAAAGGATTTTGAAAGATTTCTAACCTTTAACATAACGCCCTCCTAAGACTCATAATTGAAATAGCCTTCTACCTTGGTCAGCACTCGAGTTAAAACTGCCACAACAATTAGATAAACTACTCCTACATAAAGGTAGGGAGTAATGGTAGACAAGCTGTTAGACACGGATCTAGCTGCCTTAAGAATATCCATAACACCCAGGATATAAACCAAAGATGTATCCTTGACTAAGGTGATTACCTCGTTGGATATAGATGGCATAACCGGTCTGATTACTTGAGGAAGGATAATTTTCTTAAAGGTAAAGGACCTTCCCATGCCCAAAACCTTTCCACTCTCCCACTGGCCCTTGTCAACGGCTTGGATTCCTCCTCGGAATATTTCGGCAAAATAGGCTGTATAATTTAAAACAAATGCAAGGTAAATAGATGTTAATCTGCCCAGTGCCACTCCAACTACCGGTACTAAGGGTAAGCCGAAAAATACAAACATAAGCTGGAGTAGAAGGGGAGTACCACGCATGAGATATATATACATGGCTATCAGCTTAGAAATTATTGGATTATTTGAAAGCCTTAGCCTTGCCACCACAAGTCCCAAGGGTAAAGATAATATTAAGGTGATTGCAAACACCCCAAAAGTAGTCTTAAAACCCTCTTTAAGGAGTGGTATTAACATTTGTAGTACTGCCACATCTTCCTCCTGCTTTTCTAGTTATTTCCTAGTTAATTTTAGTTATCTGAGAACCACTTTTTGTATAGTTCATCGTAGGTTCCGTCAGCCTTTTGATCTTCCATAGCCTTGTTTAGTGCTGCTAGTAGGCCTGCGTCATCCTTTCTAACTCCAACTCCGAACTTTTCTTCACCAAAGTTATCTTCAAGAACTCTGTAGTTCTCTTCTCCGTTTTGCTTCATGTAGTATCTTGCTAGGACTTCGTCAACTGCAACAGCGTCTGATCTGCCAGCTTCTAGGTCAGCAAAGCACTCTACGTTTGTAGCAAACTCTACTAGTGGATTCTGAAGATTTTCAACGAAAACTGTATCCTTGTTGATAGCGTCGATTACTGAAGACTCTGCTTGAACTGTTACGATCTTATCGTATAGGTCTTCCTTAGTCTGAACGTCTGAATCAGCCATAACTACAATAATCTGTCTGTTTTCTAAGTATGGCGTTGAGAAGTTAACTTGGGCTTCTCTCTCTGGAGTGATTGAGTATCCATTCCAGATAAAGTCGATGTTTCCACCGTTAAGCTCAGCTTCCTTCATAGCCCAGTCGACTGGCTGATATTCAATTTCAATACCCATTCTCTCAGCAAGGTCTTTTGACATGTCAATGTCAAAGCCAACTAGCTCACCATTGTCATCCCTAAAACCCATTGGAGCAAAGGTATCGTCAAGTCCAACCTTAAAGACCTTATTCGGGTCAAATTTAAAGTCCTCTTCGACTTGATCGTACTTATCCATTTCTTCAGAAACCTGATCCACTGCCTCTGATTCTACTTCTACAACAGTATCTTTTACTGTCTCTGCACCACCACAAGCTACTAGAAATAGCATTGCGATCAATAGTACACTAAGTATTCTTTTCATTTTTTTCCCTCCATTTTTGCTTTATCACTTTACTAAATTAGCAAAGCATATAATACCACTTATTCGTTTTTTTGTAAAGTAGATAAGGAATTATTAGACAAAGCAAAAAAGCTAGGATCCAGATTAACCTGGACCTAGCTTTTTTGTTCTTGCGATGTAGGAAAAAATGGTATTAACCATTGGATTTATTTAATTTCTGCCCTCAGAGCCCTAGCTCCGCCTTGAATCACGGTAGGATCATAGCCTTTCTCCTTCATATAAGAGGCAGCTACCGATGCCCTCTGACCGGACTCGCATAGGACGTATAGGTCCTTGCCAGTTGGAACTTGAGTGTACTTCTTATATAGCTCCTGAAGGGCGATATTAATCCTATTCTTAGTTGGATCTTCTGCCTGGAGCTCACTTTCATTTCTAACATCTAAAAGAATATAGTCTCCCTGTACTTGAGCAAACTCCTGCCCATTGACCGAGCCCATCCTCTCTAGACTTTCATCTGTATCAACTAGGGCTTCAACCGGGTTAGGTATGTATCCTAGGATATTGTCAAAACCAATCTTCTTTGCCACGTCATATAGGCCGACTATGGTGTTCATGTCGTCATTCTGGCAAACTAAGGCAAGTTTTTGGTCCGTCGAGTAAAGACTTCCTATATAGTCTGGAAAAGCTCCAACTTCCAAACAAATAGCCCCTTTAATGTGGCCTCCGTAATAGGCCTCCTTAGACCTAGTATCCACAATAATAGCCCCAAGCCTTCTGGATTCATCGATTGTCAATGATGGTAGGGTCTTGACCTGGTCGTAATGCTGGCCGCCTTCTACATTGTATTTCTCCACCTCTTTAAAATACCTTGGGTGAGGCAAGGTTATACTGTTCTTTTCCACAAATTCACTCTTATTCTTTGCTTGTAAACTTTCGTTATTTTTCTTTTCATAGCCAATTGTCGTAAAAGGCCTGTCTTCAATCTCTGCTCCACAAGCCGAACCACTACCGTGGGCTGGCAAAACTTGAACCAAATCACCTAGGGGAAGTAATTTATCAAAAATACTGTGGTAGAGCTTTTCAGTCATTTCCACAAGCATATCTTCTCCGTAGAAGTCAGTTCTTCCAACCTCTCCCATAAAGAGACAGTCACCTGTAAACACCGCATATGGCACATCCCTATCCTCTTCATAAACTGCATAGGACATGTGACCTAGAGTGTGACCGGGGGTGTGGATAGCCTCGATAGTCAGATCTCCAACCTTTATCTTATCTCCATCCATAATCTTTTCCCCATATTTATAGCCTAAATCTTCATGGCCAGAAATATAGCAAATAGCACCTGTCTTTTCAGCTAGTTCCCTTCCTCCAGAGATAATATCTTCATTTCTATGGGTCTCAAAAATTGCACCAACCACCAACCCTGCCTTGTTTACTTCATCCAGACACTGGCTAACGTTCCTAGTCGGATCAATAACCGCCACTTCTTTGCCTTCACCGATTATGTATGCATAATGGGCCAGGCCCGGAGTCTCAATTCTCTTAAAAAACATTTGCTTCCTCCTTTGTGTTAATATTATTATATAATAAAGACAAAAATATAGCTACAGTTTTTACAATATGTAAATTTTTTCAAGTATTTTTTACTAAGTTTGAGGAGAGATTATGAACAAAAAACTAAAATACATTGTAATTACAGGCTTGTTAATTGCCATGGCCTATGCAGGTTACAACATTATAAGCTACTATAAAGACGCTGCAGACTTCGAAAAGGCCCAAAGCACCTACGAAGAAGACTACCAAGCCTGGGACATGAGCATTAGCCAGGAAGAACTAGATTCAATGTCAGATGGAGAAAAAAACATCGCCAGATTCAGGAGCTTTAAGAAAAAATATCCAGCTGCCCTTGGATGGATCAACATCCCAGGCACTAACATAAGCTACCCCTACGCCCAAGGCCCAGACAACGACTACTACCTGTGGAGGGACCTAGAGGGCAATGACCATAGGTTTGGCACAATATTCTTAGACGAAGATAATGCCCAGGACTTTTCAGACGACAATACTACCATCTACGGCCACAACATCAGGTACAAGGTATACTTCCACCAACTGATGAAATACAGAGAACCAAGCTTCTTTGAAGAAGCTCCACTTATAGAAATCAGCACTGAAAACTCCTTTTATAAGTACGAGATCTTCGCCGTCTACCCTGCCCTACCCAACGAAAATTACAACGCCCTTAGCTATTCGGGAGAGCCTAAAACTCAATTAGAAGAAATGATTAGGAGCCGAAACGAAGTGAAAGGTAATGTCCCCAAAGACTTTACCGATATGCTAACTCTTCAAACCTGTATAGATGAAGACGACAGGCTGATAATCCACGCCAAGTTAATCTCTAAGGAAGACTACAGATAATCAACTGATAGTTTGGACAAAAATCCTAACTGCCTGACGAACATTCTCTAAATTTAATCTGGCAAAGCCAAAGATAAAGGTCTTTGGCTTTTTTTCTGCCTGAGCCTGGTAGTTACCAGGCCTATCGATGTAAATATTTTTCTCCTTAGCCCTTTGATCAATCTCCTCCCAAGTCTTCCTTTGGCCTTTAAAGCACACGCTGAAAAACAACCCCTGGTCTACTCCCCTAACTTGAAGATTATCAAAGTTTTCAAACTCATCTACCGCCTCCTCCCTAACCCTTCTGTAATAGGTCCTAATCCTATTTATCTGCCTTTCAAAGTGACCAGAAGCTAGGAAATCCCTTAGGATAATCTCCTGAATATATGATACCTCACCTCCAGGACC
>CAZFXW010000086.1:0-4733 GCA_964523385.1 uncultured Peptoniphilaceae bacterium
CTAAAACACCGGTGGCTAATGGATCTAGGGTTCCCGTATGACCTACCCTTTTCATTGATAGAATTCTCCTAATCCTTCCAACCACTCCGTGAGAGCTAATACCCTTTCCCTTATTTACATAAATTATTCCATTATGTTGTTTTCCAGTCAATTTCATCAAACCTTTGCATTAAATCTTTCCTAAGCTCGGCTATACCTTCTCGGTAAGTAAATCCTGCTGCCCTAATATGGCCTCCTCCTCCAAAGGACAAGGCTAGCTGTGAAACATCAATATAGGACTTAGATCTAAGACTTACCTTGTAGACTCCCTCTGAGTCCTTTATAAGAATTGCCACTTCAACTCCGTCAATATCCCTAAGCAGTTCTACCTTACCCTCTAAATCCTCATCCGTTCCACATAAACCTTTTATGACCGAGTCTGGCACATAGCCTAATGCTAGCTTGTTGTCGTAGTAAAACTCAGCCCTATCAGCCAAAACCCCCGTCAATTTAAATGAAGAAAGGCTATTGTTCTGATATATTTCCTTATTAATCAGATCCTTATCTGCTCCAAGCTCTAGAAGATCTGCCCCGGTCCTTAAAGTCCTTGGGTAAGTTGTCTCATACATATACCTATTAGAATCTGTCGTTAGACCCGTATATAAATTAGTAGCCATGGCTGGACTTATATTAAAATCCAAGTATTTTAATAACTCATAGACAAGTTCACATGTTGAGCTTGCATCTGATACAACCAAGTTGTGGTTTCCAAAGTAGAGATTTGAAGCGTGATGATCGATAACAACTGTTTCCTTAGCCGAATTAAATAATCTCTCAGCCTCTCCAATTCTATCTAGAGAACTCACGTCTACGACTATCATCACATCAACTGAGTCAATTTCTTCTAGTTCTGTCATAGCGTCTATGCCAGGCATAAAAGACAAGTAGTCTGGGAGCTCATCATTATTTATCCCGTACACTCTATTATTAATTTGGCCCAACCCTTCTTCAAGGGCTAAAACAGAGCCCAGACAATCACCGTCTGGGCTAACATGGCCACAAATTCCCAGGCTAGTAGCTTCTTCTACTAGCTTTAAAAACTTTGGGCCAAATACTTCTATTTTATCCTTCATCTTCTTCCTCTGAATGGAGACTAGATATAAGCTCTTCAATCCTCATACCCTTATCTACTGTATCGTCTAACTTAAAGACTACTTCTGGTATATGTCTTAAGTCCAGCCTTTCTCCTAGCTCTTTCTTAATAAAACCCTTAGCGTTATTCAAGCCATCCATACTTTCCTTTTTAACCTCTTCATCTCCATAAACAGAAATAAAAATATTAGCATAGCTTAGGTCACTAGTTACCTCTACATCGGTAATAGACGTCATATCGCTAATTCTTGGGTCTCTAAGCTCAGTTCTGATAAGTTCAGAAACTACCCTTTTTACCTCAGAAGAAATTCTACTAACTCTCTTACCTTTCATACCTATCTCTTAACCTCTTTCATAACGAAGGCTTCGATTGAGTCTCCTTCTTTTATATCGTTATAGTTTTCTATACCAATACCACCCTCGTAGCCAGTTCCTAACTCTCTAACGTCATCTTTAAATCTTCTTAGAGATGAGATTGGTGCTTCTACAATGACTACGTCATTTCTTAAAAGCCTAACTGAAGCATTCCTAGTTATCTTACCATTTTGAACATAGATTCCTGCAACATTTCCTGCGCTAGGAACTCTAAATACAGCTCTAACTTCAGCCCTTCCAATTACTTCTTCCTTGTATATTGGATCCAGCATTCCCACAAGAGCTGCCTCAATATCTTCAATAGCATCGTAGATAACCCTATAGGTTCTGATATCAATACCCTGGTCCTTAGCTGCTTCTATTGCAATTTGTCCAGGCCTGACTCCGAATCCAATAATAATGGCATTTGAAGCGTTAGCCAGCATTACGTCAGATTCAGTAATACCACCAACTGCAGCGTGAATAATATTGACCCTAACTTCTTCATTGCCTAATTTTTCCAAGGATCCCCTAACTGCATCTATGGTACCCTTTACGTCAGTCTTAACAACAATATTTAAATCCTTAACGCTACCCTCTTGAACTTGATCAAAGAGAGCGTCTAAGGATATGTTCTTACTCGCCTCTAACTTCTCGTCCTTGAGTCTTTCTTTTTGCCTATCAGCATACTCTCTAGCAGTCCTATCATCTGGCACTACGAAAAGCTTATCTCCTGAATCAGGTACGTCTGATAAGCCTAAGATTTGGACAGGAATAGATGGACCAGCTGTTCTGGTGTTGTCTCCCTTATCGTCGAACATAGCCCTGATTTTTCCACTAGCTATACCTGTTACAACCGTATCCCCTTGTCTTAAGGTTCCCTTTTCTACTAAAACAGTTGCAACTGCACCCCTACCTGTATCGAGATGGGCCTCTATAACAGTTCCAATGGCTGCTCTAGATGGATTTGCCTTAAGCTCTTCTATTTCAGAAACCATTAAGATCATTTCCAGAAGGTCATCTATGCCTTCTCTCTTCAATGCCGACACTTGAACTGTGATAATATCTCCACCCCAGTCCTCTGGCACTAATCCATGTTCAGTCAATTCTTGAAGAATTCTATCTGGGTTGGCGCCTTCAACGTCCATTTTATTGATAGCTACAATAATTGGAACTCCTGCTGCCTTAGCATGGTTGATAGCCTCTACAGTCTGAGGCATAACTCCGTCATCAGCAGCAACTACAAGGACTGCAATATCAGTTACCGAAGCTCCCCTTGCTCTCATGCTAGTGAAAGCCTCGTGGCCTGGTGTATCTAAAAATACCAAAGTACTTCCATGAACATCTACTGTATAGGCACCAATATGCTGGGTTATACCCCCTGCCTCACCTCTGGTAACCTCAGTTTCTCTAATAGCATCTAAAAGGCTAGTCTTACCGTGGTCAACGTGGCCCATTACTGTGATAATAGGTGGTCTTGGCCTTAAATCCTTCTCGTCATCTTCAAAATCAAACTGCTCCTCAGCCATTATTTCAATATCTTCGGCTGATTGAATCTTTTCAGGCCTTATATCTACACCAAGTTCGCTGGCCAAAATCTCAGCAGTCTCATAGTCAATTTCTTGGTTTTGACTTGCCATAACACCCAGCTCAATAAGTTTCATAATAACCGAGTTGACATTTTTGCCAATCCTCTCGGCAAAATCCAATACGATAAGCTCCTCGGGAATTTCGATAGCATCAGGACTATATGGATCCTCTTCCTCTTCTTCTATTTCTAATTCTTCATCCCCTTGATCTTCCTCTGCTAGCTCTTCCACTTCCTGAGGTTTTCCTTCTTCTTCTGTGTAAAGCTCTTTAACCATAGCCAGCTCATCACCTGTAATCATGGCCATGTGGCTATTTATATCTAATCCTAGGTCTTGCAGCTTTCCAACCATTTCTTTGCTAGTAAAACCTAGTTTTTTTGCTAATTCGTAAACTCTTAATTTATCCATTTATACCTCCTAAAGGTCCTCGTCTACATAATCATTAATCTCCTTATAGATTTCATCCGGCACCTGGGCTCTTAGGGATCTTGCTAGCTTATTTTTTTCCTCGCTAGTCTTTATACACTTAACATCCTTACAGACGTAAGCACCCCTGCCATTTAGCTTTCCAGTCGGATCTAATTTTATACCTTCTTCCTTATTATTTACAATCCTAAGTAATTCAACCTTAGGTTTGTTTTCACCACATGCAACGCACTTTCTCATAGGTGTTTTTCTTGCCATATCTACTCCATTAAATTATCATCTATAAGCTCGCTTAAATCCAAGCTTAGAAAATCATCCTGTGAATCCTCAAAGTCCTCATCGTAGTCCTCATCGAATTCATCAAAATCTTCCATTTCTTCTAAATCGCTAATATCATAAGGATCTTCGTCGTCTTCCCATTCTTCATCTAGGTCGCTAAAATCTTCATCATCTTCAAAGTTGTCGTAGTCCTCATCTTCTAGCTCTTCTTGGTCCTCAAAATCCTCTGTCAAGGTCTCTTCCCCTGAGCTCAAGTCTTCTACACCTTCACTTTCCTCCTGTAGCAGCTCTTCTTCAAGAAAAATAATATCTTCCTCATCATGGTCTTTATCAACCAGTCCCATAGGATTGATAAGCTCCTCAAACTCTCCACTTTCGACCAATTTCGCATACTCATCTTGACCCTTAATATCTATCTTCCAGTTAGTCAACTTAGCTGCTAACCTAACATTTTGTCCTTCCTTACCTATAGCTAAGGACAGTTGATCTTCAGGTACTATAGCTATGGCAGATTTCTCTCCCTTAACCGTATGAATACTTATTACATCAGCCGGCGAAAGGGCATTGGCTATAAAGTTTGCTGGATCCTTATCCCAAATAATGATATCAATTTTTTCTTCTCCCAGCTCACCAGTTATTTCCTTTACTCTGGCACCTTTAAAACCTACACAAGCCCCAACTGGATCCACCCCTTCTTCTGTGGCAAAAACAGCTATTTTCGTTCTAGAACCAGCCTCTCTGGCTATTGAGAATATCTCTATAATTCCATCATTTATTTCTGGTATTTCGAGCTCAAAAAGCCTGATAATAAAACCAGGAGCAGATCTAGATAAGATAATTTGAGCTCCCTTTGTTGTATTTCTAACTTCATTTATGTAAAACTTAAGCCTTTCTCCTGCCTTATATTCCTCACCCGGAATTTGCTCAGCTGGAGGAAGTAGACCCTCGATTTTA
>CAZFXW010000087.1:0-4405 GCA_964523385.1 uncultured Peptoniphilaceae bacterium
TAATTGCTATGTCCTTGTCATCTCAAAATTAGAAGAAACAGATAGGGTGAAGAGGGTGGATTTGGCTGAGGATAAAAGGGTTGAGCTAAGGTGTCATAGTCAAATGTCTGAACTTAATGGATTTGCCAGTATTAAGGACTTGTATAAAAGGTTGGCTAAGTGGGGACATAGAGGGATGGCTCTTACTGATCAAGGGGTTGTCCAAGCTTTTCCTGATACTGTTAAGCCCTCTGCAGATAGTGGTATTAAGACTATCTTGGGAATGGATGCGACGATTATCGAAGATTATCTACCTATAGTTCTCGATTATAGGGGCGAAAAAGAATCATATGTAGTTTACGATATCGAGACAACCGGACTTGCCCAAAGTTATGATTCGATTACAGAAATCGGAGCGGTTAAGATAATAGATGGCAGGGTAGTAGAAACCTTCGGTCAATTGGTGAAGCCCGAGATACGAATAGAAGAAAAAATTACTGAACTTACAGGGATTACCAATGAGATGGTAGCCAATGCTCCGCCCATTGAAGAGGTATTTCCACAGTTTGTTGAGTTTATAGGGGATTCTATCTTAGTTGCCCATAATGCTGAGTTTGATATTGGATTTCTAAAGGAAAATGCCAATAATTTAGGATATAAATTTGACTATTCCTATATAGATACCTTGTTTTTAGCCAGGTTCTTATATTCTGATCTTAGAAATCATAGGCTAAATACCTTGGCTAGAAGGTTTGGAGTGTCCCTAGAGAACCATCATAGGGCTGTTGATGACGCTACAGCTACTGGTGAGATTTTTATTAAAATGCTTGATGATTTGAATCAACTAGGACTAAAATTAAATGATGATCTTAATTATATGGAATGCGGATGGAATCCAGCTGATACGACAGAATACAATGGACTTATACTTGTTAAAAATCAAGTTGGGTTAAAAAATCTCTATCATATCGTGACAGATTCTCATCTGAACAAGCTAGGGAGAGGGCCTAGGGTTTCTAAGGCCTACTTGGCAGAGCACCGGGAAGGACTTTTATTAGGATCGGGCAATATGATGGGGGAGCTCTTTTTAGCTATTAAAAATCACACCAGCCAGGAGGAGATCATAGATATTGCAAATACCTTTGATTTTCTGGAGGTACAACCAAGGGAGAATTATAGGTATTTAATTGAAAATTCTGATGATAGGATGGGTTTTAAATCTTTAGAGCAGGTAGATGAAATAAACGAAAAAATTGTCCAGTTAGGTGAAGACCTAGAGATCCCAGTAGTTGCAACCGGTGATATGTTTTTCCTAGACAAGGGTCAGGAAATCTTTAGGGATATTGTCCAGTCCTTTCAAAGGAGGAGAAGGGTAAAAACTTCAGAGGAACAGTTTTTAAAAACTACCGATGAAATGCTAGAATCTTTTAGTTTTTTAGGAAAAGAAAAAGCCTATGAGATTGTAGTTGAAAATACTAATATGATATTAGATTTAGTGGAAGATGTAAGGCCTATACCAAAGGGGAAGTTTCCACCAGAGATGGCAGGAGCCGAAGAAGAGCTTAGATCTGTATGCTATGAAAATGCGAGAAAAATTTACGGTGAAGATCTGCCAGGTCTTATTAAAGACAGGCTTGAGACCGAGCTTAGTTCAATTATTGACAATGGTTACGCTGGGCTTTATATAATAGCTAGGAAATTGGTGGTCCAGTCTAATGAAGACGGCTATGAGGTAGGATCTAGAGGTTCAGTAGGGTCTTCATTTGCTGCGACTATGGCTGGCATTACTGAGGTCAATCCCTTGGCTCCTCATTATATATGTTCAGAATGTAAGAAGTCAGAATTTGTAGATGAGACCCTGTATTTTTCTGGTGTAGATTTACCTGACAAAGCATGTGAATGTGGTGGAACCATGAAGGGGGAGGGCCACAATATTCCCTTTGAGGTTTTCCTAGGCTTTGGTGGAGGAAAAGAGCCAGACATAGACTTGAACTTTGCCAGAGAATACCAGTCTATTTGCCATAAGTATGTTGAAGAGTTATTTGGAAGTGAAAGTGTCTTTAGGGCAGGGACCACAGGGACTATACAGAAAGACACGGCTTACGGACACATTTTAAACTATTGTGAGCTTACTGGAACCCATTATAATGGGGCGGAAATAGCCTATCTACAAAGAGGGATAGAAGGTGTTAAAAGAAGTTCTGGTCAACATCCCGGAGGTATTATGATTATCCCTAAGGGAATGGATATTGAGGATTTCACTCCTATTAATTATCCAGCTAATGATCCAAACTCAGGTGTAGTAACGACCCATTTTAGTTATAGGGCTCTAGAAAATACTATTTTAAAGCTTGATTTACTCGGCCATGTTGTGCCATCTACCTACAGGATGTTGGAGGATATGACTGGTATCGATCCTATGAGTTTACCAATGGGAGATGAGGAGACTATGAAAATTTTTAGCTCCCAGGAAAGCCTTGGTTTGGAGAATCCAGAAGAAGGTGGCGTAGCTACTTTAGGGGTTCCAGAGTTTGGGACTGATTTTGTAATGGAGATGCTAAAGGAAACGAGGCCTACTAGTTTTGGTGAACTTGTTAGGATTTCAGGATTATCCCACGGAACTGACGTTTGGACTACGAATGCCCAAGAGTTAGTTAGAAATAAGGAAGCAGTCCTTGCCGAAGTTATTTCTACTAGAGACGATATCATGACTTTCCTAATTCAGAAGGGGATGGAGCCTTCCCTAGCCTTTAGTACGATGGAGAGTGTTAGAAGGGGAAATGGCTTAACTAAAGAGATGGAAGATGCTATGAGTAAGATTGACTTGCCTAGCTGGTATGTTGACTCTTGTAAAAAGATTAAGTACATGTTTCCAAAGGCCCACGCAGTCGCTTATGTCTTGGCCTCTTATAGAGTGGCATATTTTAAGGTCCATTATCCAGCAAGTTTTTACGCTAGCTACTTCAATTCAAGACTTAATGATTTCCAAGAAGTGCTTCTTAAAGGTCTGGGTCCGATAAGAGCAGAAATTGAAAATATTAGGTTTGAAAATAGAGGAAAAAGAATGAGTGCTAGTGATCAGAATAAGCTAGGAGTTTTATTAATAGGTGAAGAGATGTATCTAAGGGGTATTGAGATAGAGCCAGTGACATTAGATGGATCTAGAGAGCAAAGTTTTTTCCCTAGCTCTGAAAGAAAAATCAGGCCACCTTTTTGCGCTCTAGGGGGAATTAGTCAGCAAGCTTCTATTGATATTTACAATGAGTATGCAAAGGGTGACTTTATTTCTATTGAGGATTTAAGGCAAAGAACGGGAGTTAATAAAAATGCCCTAGATTCATTAAGGGAAGCTGGTTGTTTAGATAAGCTACAGAACACAAACCAGGTTGATTTATTCTCTCTTTTAGATTAGGATAGTAAATTGAAAGAAAAGTGAAAATCTGTTATAATTATTATAGGTAGGAGTGGGCGGTGCCCACTCTTATTTATTTAAATATTAGGAGGTGAAGCTGTGGGTAATTATGTAGAGAGGAAGGTCTCAAAGGATATTAGAAAAATCGTTGAGGACCTGGGATATTTTTTTGTAGACTTAGAGTATAAGAAGGAAAATGCAGATTTCGTTTTAAATGTGCTTATTGACTCAAGGTCTGGAATTGGTCTAGATGACTGTACAGCTGTTAGTAGAGAGGTTAGTGATTGGCTTGATGAAACAGATCCTATAGAAGATTCTTATGTGCTGATGGTTTCATCTTCAGGTTTAGATAGGCCGCTGAAGAGCGACGCGGATTTCGAAAGAACTATAGGCCAGGACTTAGATATATCGCTTTATGCTCCCATAAATGGAAGGCAGAAGATGATTTTGGAGTTGGTCAGCTATGACGACGAGTATTTATACTTTAAAGACCAGGATGTTGATTTAAAGCTGGAAAGAAATCAAATTTCTAAAGCTACTAAGGCTATAAAAATATAGGGTGGGATAGATGAATAAGGATTTTATGTTGGCTCTTCAAGAAATTGAAGAGAGTAAGGGGATTTCAAGAGAATCTATTTTAGGAGCTTTAGAAAAAGCTTTAATAAAAAGTTATGAAAGAAACTTTAGCAACAGGGAAAATGTTGAAGTTGAGATAAATAGGGACAATGGCGAGCTTAAGGTATATTCAATTAGGGAAGTAGTTGAGGAGGCTGAAGACCCTGTCAGCCAAATTTCACTTGAGGATGCAAAAAAGCTAAGCGCTGTCTTTACTGTAGGCGATGAGGCTAAAGTAGAGGTTACTCCAAAGAATTTCGGACGTATAGCAGCTCAAACTGCTAGAAACGTGGTTATCCAAAAGATGAAGGATTTGGAAAGAGAAGTTGTTTATGACGAATTTATCGATAGGGAAAGAGAACTTATCAATGGTTCGGTCCAAAGAGTAGACTCGGGCTA
>CAZFXW010000088.1:0-4315 GCA_964523385.1 uncultured Peptoniphilaceae bacterium
ATCACCGGCCCGAACGGGTCAGGCAAATCAACCCTGCTGAGCGTACTCGCGGGAACTCTACAACCCAGCGCTGGACAGGTGACCCGCTCCCCAAACGACCGCATACGTTTACTCGCGCAGGAGACCACCCTGCCCGACCCTCACAACCGCGGGCCCGGGCGCACAACGGGACAGACTTATGTGGACCTTGTCGGTGCTGAGCTGGCTGCGAAGGTGCCGCTGAGCACCTTCGGTTTGATTCCCGCCCGTGATCAGAACCGATCCGTGGTCGAACTCAGCGTCGGACAGCAGCGTCGCCTTGCTCTCGCCGCGCTTCTGGCCGACCCACCCGAAATCCTGCTCCTTGACGAACCCACGAACCACTTCTCGCTCAGCCTCGTCACGGCTCTCGAAAACGCGCTCACCGACTATCCCGGAACCATCGTGATTGCTTCGCACGATCGGTGGCTTCGCCGACGATGGACAGGGCGTCAATTCGAGATTCCGGCTCGATAGATGGGCTCCAATAGCGATCGGTCAGCAACGAACTGTTAAGCGTATGAAATCAGCACTTTCCCTGGAGTGACGCCGGACTGATCTGTGAGCATGGCCGGAAGCCCAGACAACGGAACGCTTGCGGCAATTTCGGTATGTAAACGTCCGGCCCGCATGTGCTCAAACACAGGTGTGAACAACGCAGGAAGGCGCTCTCGGGCGTGTGAGTGGATCGTGTCACGCAAACGAAACATCTCCACTCGCTTGCTTTCACCACTGGTAAAGCACTCAGAAGGTAGTGGTTCTCCCGACAATAGACCATAGTGAACGAGTACACCGCCAGGAGCCAGATGTCGCATGAGCGTCGCGCCGAGTTGTCCTCCTACGCAGTCAAAAATGAGATCGAACTTCTTCCCGTTGTGTTGCTGTAACTGTTTCGCCCAGTTTGCATGACTGGTTTCGATGACATCGCTCCAGTGGTCACGATTGGCGACGGTGCTTCCGGGTGTGCCGCGGATGATGCCCACTGGTTGGATGCCACGGATGTAAAGAAATTCAGCGAGGTGGCTTGCAATCGTTGTCGTTGCACCAGTAATCGCTACTTGACCTGTTTGATCCGAGCAGTGTTGCTCAACCATGAGCCATGCTGTGAGCGGATTAATATAGGCGAAGCAAGCCTTGGTGTCGGGAATGTCATCGGGCACTGGAACGCACCACGAGTAGGCAGTCAATTTGACTTCTTGCCAGTTCCCAGCAGAACCAATCGGGAGTACTCGTTTTCCCAGAGCCTCAACGGGAACGCCCGGCCCGACGCTTTCGATAATGCCGACACCTTCAAACCCGGGGATGAAGGGGAACTGGGTGCGCGAACCGTACGCGCCAGAAACAGTGACCGCGTCTGAGGGATTTATCGTGCTGGCAATCATCCGAACAGTGACTTCTCCCTCGCCTGGCACGCCAGGATCTGGGATATTGTGCAAGGCTAAGACGTCGCTGAGTATTCCTGGTCTCTCCGCGAGAACCGCCTGCATCAGCACCGTTGCCTCCTACTCAGTTGCCACTCCCCAAATTCTAGTTCAGCACGTCTGAGACTGAGCCTTGGTTAGACGGTGCGCGCGAGCGGGAGGGCTGCGACGGTGAAGGCTTGGGCCTGTTGCCCGACAAGGCGACGGGATCGCGGCCTGCTCGACCGCGGAGACAGCCGCTTCGAGGTCATCTTGTGTGGGTGCTGAGATGTTGATGAGGCCGGTGTAGCGCAGGATGCCGTGCCCGGAGGTGAGATCGGCTTCTTGTTGGAGCACGTCATGGTATTCAGCAGTTTGTCCGGCGTCTTCGATCTGCCCGATCTTCTGTCGCTGCGCCGCGTCACTGATGTATTCGGTCTTCTTCTTGCGAATATCTCGTGCCGCCTGATCCGACCTGATCGGCGTACACACCAGCGAGAACGATCGCTGAATACCAGTCGAAAGCAGCACCGGGGCGAGGAACCCCGGATAGACAAGTGACCTGGGCCATTCGCTGATCCACAGCACCGCATGGTGGGCGGAATCAGACCGCAGTTGGTCCCACGTTTCGGTGACCGCCACCGGCCCTGCGGTGGCGAGGGCACGACCGAGGTCACCGTGGCGTTCCAGGGTCGCTGCGATTGCGGGATCGTACGCAGAGCGGAGAATGACGGCGACCTCTCCTGGGCTGAGCCAACCGGTCGGGGTGAGGTCCGCGGCGCGCAGCGCCGCAACCAGGGTGGTCATCTCCTGGCGGAGCACCGCCGCTGTCCCGCGTAGGCCGCCGCCTGCGGTTCTGATTTGTCGGGCTGCGGTGCGCATATCCAAAGCGAGCGACAGCGTAGTGGCGTGGCGTTCCCCAGCAGGGCCTGCTCGTTCGATGAGTTCGGCGTAGGTGGTGGCGGTCCAGGAGTCGTCGTGGTGTCCGTGTGTGGCCCACCATTCGGCGAGCCCTGACCCCGAATCCGGCAGAGTGCGTTCAAGCACTTGGAGGCGGGCGATTCGCCCGGACCGGCACGTGGTGGCAAGCACGCGGCCCCAAGCGGTGACGCGGCGTTCTTGTTCGCCCGGGTCCAGAAGCACGAATGCCGGATGCGAGAGGCCGATGATCGCAGTGAGCGTGTGCTGGTGTGGGTCGTGGATCATCGCCGCCCCTGTTTCAGGGTCGACGTATTCGCGCAGTGCTACGGCATCACCCGGGAGGGCGAGGGTGCCTGCGGGGCGGGGTTTGACGACGCGGCGTCGATACAGCAGCTGCCCGAATGTCACCCGCCAGACCCAGCGGAATCCGACGGGCACCCATTCGATGAGTTTCCGGCCACCGGCAGGCACCCACGTCAAGACGGCTGCGAGGAGCCAGATTGGGGACGCGTAGGCGATGAGGATGCCACCGCCTGCGTAGAGTGCCCCCACAATGGAGAGCACCCCGATCGCGAGTGTGATCAGTTGCGGCAGCGATAACCCCAGGAGGATGCCGCGGCGGGTCAGGCGTGAGAACTTCACCGCTGAGAGTTCGTAGTCATCGCGGCGGCGGTCGTGTTCGTGTTTGCGGGCCATGACCGGTTACTCCTTCGGTTTCGCGGTCGACGGTGGCGGCGGCGTCCCTTTTGCAGGCGCCGCCGGTGTGGGAGGCGCAGCAGACGCCGACAGGGAAGCCGACGAAGCACTGGTCGGCGCAGCTGACGGCGGTGTTGCGCGTGCGGTGCCCGGCGAGGGCTGTGCCGGAGTGTTGGGCGTGGGAGGAGGTGCGGTGTCTTGCGCCGTCCCTGCGTGGGCGTCGGCCTGCCCACCGACCGCAGACCCCGCTTTCGGGCCCGCGGTGGCCGCACCCTTGACGACTTGTGCTCCGATCACCGCGGCAGCAGCAGGACCAGCCGCAGCCGCCCCAGCCCCAGCCGCTCCGGCACCGGCTCCTGCGCCTCCAGCACTCGCTCCAGCCCCGGCTCCGGCGCTGCCGCCCGCACCGGCAGAAGCGCCATCGGCGGCGCTCTTTCCAGCACCCGAAGACGCTCCAGTCCCCGCGGCAGACGGAGCCGACGACCCGCCACCACCAGTCTTTCCACCGGAGCTTGCGGTGTCGTCGAGGATCTTCTTCGGTCCGTCACCTGCGGGTTTCGCGGGTGTTGGGACGGGACGGTTCATCGCCGATTTCGCTTCCTGCTCACTCGACATCGCGTGGTACATGTCGAACCCGACGAACGAGATGAACTTGTACGCCATATAGGGTGCGAACGCGGCCACGAGCATGAGCACGATCCCCGCTATCGGGTCCGCAATGGACGCCAAGTCGAGATCAATGGGGGCTGAGACTTGGGTGATCGCGACGAGGAAGATCACCACCAGCACAAGCTTCGAGGCAATCAGGGCGATGACGAAGGCTGCCCATTTGGTGAACCATCCCTTGGTGGCATCCCAGGATGCTCCGGACAGGGCGATGGGGGCGAAAACGATCGCCACCAACAACAGCGCTTTGCGGATGAGAAGGCTGAACCACACGATCGCCGCGGCACTGATCGCAAGCCCTGCGAGGAAGATCGTGATGATCGCTCCTACCCCTGGGGCGGTGATATTGATACCGACAAGCCCCGCGGCAAGCAGAGCGATACGGTCGCCCATGCCTTCCATCGTGTTGCCGGTGGCTTGGACGATACCGATCGTGAGCTGGTCTGTTATCTCCAAAAGCAGTCCGGTGATGCTGATAGCGACAAAGGATCCGAGGACGGCTTTGGCGAGTCCGAGGGCGGCGCGGCTGAGGGCGGTGGGGTCGCGGCGGATGAGACCAGTGATCAGTTGCAGACAGAAGAAGATCAGCATGATGAACACCGCCACACCGAAGA
>CAZFXW010000089.1:0-4290 GCA_964523385.1 uncultured Peptoniphilaceae bacterium
ATTGCAGCTAGGTTTGGCCACGTTAATAGGGGAGTTAAGTACAGATACAATAACGATGGACCACCATCAGCAAACTGGTACGGTGTTCTTAGAAATTCTAGGGCTACCCACTCAATGATGCTTGAGAGCGGATTCCATTCAAATTACGAGGACTGTAGTAAGTTATTCGACGATAACTTTAAGTTAGCCTTGGCTAAGGATATCGCTAAGGTAGTAGCTGATTACTACGGCCAGACAAAATAAGATTATGCACCGGGAAATCTGTGCATATAGTTAAGATAAATTAAGATTTGGAGGTCTCCCTCTAATGGCAGTCGATTTCTAGCCAACGCCAGAAACTCGGCATTGGGAAATCTTTGCATAAGCCCTACTATCAAATCAAAGATTCAAGGTTAGGGCTTTAACCGCTGGCGGCCGTTTGGCCAACGAATGTCATTCTCACGAGACCTCCAAATTATACTTTTAATACTTTAGGACTTTGTCAGCCTTCTGTGCACTGGGGAAACCGGTGCATTTTTTATTGTGGGTAAGGGTCAAGAATAAGCCGGCCAGGCTCCTTCACCCACTGCCAGTTCTATGACAAAAAACAAGGTGGATAGGCGAATGAACCCTTGGAAGGATTTGTAGGTATATCAGCTGAAATGACTGGAGCGCTTAGTCGCCGACTCTTTTCCGCAATTTTTTCGGCGGAAAAGTCGCGAATGCTAGGGATTGTTTAAGCACAAGGTACATTAATAATAGTATTGAGTTAGATTATAATTACCTGCGAATTAGGCGACTGTGTAAGGAATGAGGTTAGATATACCCAAATCCTGGAATTTGGTGAGGGAGCCTATCCTCTCTTGTTTAAATGATAAATCCTGTCCCCTTGTCTAGTTAGAGAGGCCACACCATTGTTAGATTGATAGAGCTTATCTCCTTAGTCAAGTCTTAGGACTGGGTCTATTTCTTTATAAAATAGGCGCCTTATTATATAATAATCATAGAAATGAGGTTGGTTATGAAAAGAGCGGTTTTAATAGATGGTTAATATTTAGGGCATTTTATGCTATTCCAAACTTATCTACTAAGGACGGGGTTCCGACTAACGGCGTCTACGGTTTTTTAACTATGTTTTATAGGGTTTTAAATGAATATAAACCAGACTACTTGCTGGTGGCTTTTGATAGGTCTACACCTACCTTTAGGGCTGAGGATTACGAGGCCTACAAGGCTGGCAGGGAAGACACTCCTTCTGAGTTAAATGCCCAGTTTGGGATTTTACAGGAGGTCTTAGATGCCTTGAACGTTGCCCATTTGGATATGGACGGCTATGAGGCTGACGATATTATTGGTACCCTTTCCAGGGAGTTTGAAAAGGAAGGTATTGAGACTTTTTTAATCACCGGAGATAGAGACTTCCTCCAACTAGCTGACGATAAGGTGAGCGTGGTTTTAACTAGAAGGGGCATTAGCGAGACTGAGGTCTATGACAAGGCTAAATATATAGAGGAATACGGTATAAATCCTCACCAGCTTATTGAGGTTATGGGGCTGATGGGAGATCCATCGGATAATATTCCCGGGGTCCCTGGTATAGGCGAAAAGACTGCCATGGATTTAATCAAGCGCTTTGGCAGTATCGATGGGGTTTATGAAAATATAGACAAGGTAACTGGGAAGGTTCGAGTTAAGAATCTAATGGAAAATAAGGACACGGCTTACATGTCTAGAAACCTAGCTGAGATTTTCCTTGATGTGCCTATGGATAAGAGCTTGGCTGTCTATAAGAGTCAGGAACCTAATGAGGAAATGGCCAGGGAGCTTTTTGAAAAATTAGAATTTAGAACCTTTGCCTCCTACCTACCTTCAGCTGAAGTAGATGAGATTAAAAATACCTATGTTGACCTAGGGCTGGATAATCTAAAGGATTTACTAGAGGCTGTTCAGTCATCTAAGAGCTTATACTTTAAATTTTTCTATGACGATGAAAAATACATTCATTCAAAGGTGGCGGCGGCTGGTTTTAAGGCTGGTGGCTCTAAGGATATATACGTCCATAGGTTGGAAGAGGGAGACTTTTTAGAGGAGGACCTAAGGTCTGGCCAACTAGGCAAGGTCTTCGGGGACGATAAAATTGAAAAAATTAGCCATGACCTAAAGCCGGATATCTACTATCTTTCATCACTTGGTATAGATATTAAAAATTACCAGGATTCGATGATTATGGACTACTTAATCGACCCGTCAGAGGTTAATTTGTCTGTAGAAAGGCAGGCTACTGTTAGGCTGGGCCTCCAGATTAGGCACTTAGAAGAAATTCAAGGCAAGGGCAAGAATAAAAAGTTGATTTCAGAAATTTCTGAAGAGGATTTTTTCTCTTATGTAAATGACTTTGTATCTATTGTTGAAAAATCTCTGCCTATCCAGGTTGAAATCCTTAAAGAAAGGGATATGTGGGAACTTTACAAGGATGTAGAGCTACCCTTAATTAAGGTGCTTTCATCAATGGAGAGAATTGGTATAGAGGTAGATCTGGCTGTCTTAGAGGATATTAAGAAGGAGACAGAGGGGTCTATCGATGAGTTGGCTCAGAAAATCTATAAGCTGGCCGGCAAAGAGTTTAATATTAGTTCACCTAAGCAGCTAGGAGAAATCCTCTTTGAGGACCTAAAGTTGCCTGTGATTAGGAGGACTAAAACTGGTTACTCAACTGATGCTAGAGTTTTAGATAGTCTGATGGATAAACACGATATTATTCCCCTAATTGGTGAATATAGGTCGATTACCAAGCTTATGTCTACCTATGTAGAGGCTCTAGGGCCCTTGGTATCAGAGGATGGCAGGCTTAGGACTACCTTTAGACAAAATGTTACGGCTACTGGTAGGATTAGCTCTCAGGACCCGAACTTACAAAATATTCCCATCCGGACCGAAGATGGCAGGAGGATTAGAAAGGCTTTTGTGGCTAAGGAGGGCTCAGTTTTCTTGGACGCTGACTATTCTCAAATTGAGCTAAGGATTTTAGCCCACCTATCAGGTGATGAAGTTATGCTTCAGGCCTTTAGGGACGGAGAAGATATTCACACCAAGACTGCATCTCAGGTTTTCCACACGCCTATGGATCAGGTAACACCTCTTCAAAGGGATAGGGCTAAGGCGGTGAATTTTGGTATTGTTTATGGGATTTCCGACTATGGACTTTCCCAGGGTTTGAAGATAACTAGGAAGGAAGCCAAGCACTATATAGACAGTTATAAGGCAACCTATCCTGGAATCTCCAAGTATATGGATGAAATTATCGAAAAAGGCAAGGAAGACGGCTATGTGGAAACTATCCTCCACAGGAGAAGGTATATACCAGAGCTTAAGGAGAGCAATGCCAACATCAGAGGCTTTGGGGAGAGGGTAGCCCTTAATACTCCTATCCAGGGTTCGGCAGCAGATATTATAAAAATAGCTATGGATAGGGTCTACGATAGATTAAGAGAGGAAGGCTTGGAAGCTATGCTAGTTCTCCAGGTCCATGACGAACTTATTATCGAGGCTCCAGAAGCTGAGGCAGACCATGTAGAGGCCCTGCTCAGGGAAGTGATGGAAGGGGCAATGAAACTAAAGGTAGACTTGGTTGCAGATGTGTCTAGGGGAAAGACTTGGTATGACTGCTAGGGTTGTAGTTGTAACGGGAGAGATTGGCAGTGGAAAGTCTACTGCCATGGCTGCTCTAAAGGACTGGGGCTACCAGACCCTCTATGCGGACCAGATGACAAATGAAGTCTACCTTAGAGATGATTTAAAGGAAGAATTGCTAGAGAGTTTTGGGCCAGACGTCTTGGCAAATGGTCAGGTAGATAAGGCTTTTTTAAGGGCAGAGATTAGCTCTAGCCAGGAAAAACGCCTGCTTCTAAACCAGTTGACCCATGGAAAGATTTTCCGGCTGATGGGAGAAAAGGTGGAAGATATTAAGGAGCCTTGGGTATTTATTGAAATACCGCTTTATTTCCCTAATAAGGAGGTCCTAGACGAGCTTTTACAAACCCAGTATGTTATTGGAATTGATGCTCCTAAGGAGACTAGGGCCAGGAGGATTATGACCAGAGGGCTAACTCATGAGGAAGCTCTAGCTATTATTGGAACCCAATCTACTAGCCAGAAGGATTGGGATAGCGTCGACCTATATATAGAAAACAATTCTAGCCCAGCTGCCTTAAAAGAGGCTTTAAGAGATTTTTTGACGAGAAGGAGAATATGAACAGATTACTTAAATTTTTGCTAGGGCTGATAGCTATCGCTGTTATAGCCTTTGGCCTT
>CAZFXW010000090.1:0-4282 GCA_964523385.1 uncultured Peptoniphilaceae bacterium
AGGAGTTGGCAAGTTGTTAAAGGAGAGGGATGAAGACACCCAGGTTTGGGCTATAGAGCCAGAAGAATCACCACTTATAAGCCAGGGCAAGTCAGGTCCTCACAGAATTCAAGGGCTTGGGGCAAACTTTATTCCCTTTAATTACAAGGAAAAGTTTGTAGACAAGGTAGTTCTAACCAATGTGGACGAAGCAATCCAAGGTATGAAAGAGCTATCTAATAATCACGGGATATTAGCTGGAATTTCTTCAGGGGCTAATTACATGGGAGCCATGAAAATGGCCAAAGAACTAGGGGAAGGAAGTGTTGTTGTGACAGTTCTTCCAGACCCAGGAGAAAGATATTTATCTACAGGAGTTTTCGATGATTAAGTGGTTTAAAAATTTATTAGATGAGGCAAATTACATCAAAGAACAAGACCCGGCTTGCCCAAGCATGTTGGAAGCCCTGCTTTTGTACCCTAGTATTAGGGTACATGCAGGTCACTGGGTAGCTAGATACCTATATGATAAGAATCTAAAATTCTTAGCCCGATGGGTTTCTCAGAGGACTAGGTTTTCAACTGGGATTGAAATCCACCCAGGGGCTACCATAGGCAAACACGTCTTTATAGACCATGGTACAGGGGTTGTTATCGGAGAGACTGCCAGCGTCGGTGATGGGACTACAATTTTCCACGGAGTTACCCTTGGGGGAACCGGCAAGGAAAAGGGAGTTAAAAGACATCCGACTGTAGGCAAACATTGTGTAATCGGAGCTGGAGCGACTATTTTAGGAAACGTAACTATAGGTGACTACGCCAAGGTCGGTGCTGGAGCCTTGGTATTAGAGGATGTACCTGCCTATGCGACAGCAGTAGGCATGCCAGTTAGGATTATTCCAGGAGATCCAGAAAAAGTTAAAGCAGAAGTACATAAAAAGAGAGAGTCTTGCCCTAGGTAACTAGTGGTTAAGGCTTTTCTTTTATATAATGGAGGGAGAATGGAGGCATAATATGAACTTAGAAGAGGTTAAAGTCCATTGTATTTCCGATTACGTGTCGGCTATGGACCTGGCCATCGCCATGTCCGCCATCGGAGCTAAGGGATATTTTTCCGATGATCCAGACGACGTTAAAGATGTTTTAAATCTGTCTGATTCGCTCTTCATAAATATTGGAACAGTTAACTTTAGAACTACCAGGTCCATGATGAAGGCAGGAATCTTCGCTAATCTCAAGGACAAGCCAATAGTCCTATACCCATTGGGAATCAATCAATCGGCTCACAGGAGGCAAATCATTGAAAACTTTATCTCGGATTTTAAAATTGATTTGATTATAGGTGATGCTTGGGAAATCCTTTCTGCCAGAGATATTGCCAACCTGGGAGAATCGGTAGAGTATACGGAGAAAAAGCTCCTTGAAGAGGTGGTGGAGGCTGCCAGAGAGCTGGCAAAGAGAACTGGAATGACCGTAGTAGTAGTTGACGATGTAGATATCGCAATATCTGGAGATAATGAACTAATATCTATGGAGCACGAAAACCCAGTT
Source organism: uncultured Peptoniphilaceae bacterium (assembly GCA_964523385.1). Taxonomy (GTDB): domain Bacteria; phylum Bacillota; class Clostridia; order Tissierellales; family Peptoniphilaceae; genus CAZFXW01. Next base: position 1,531 of record CAZFXW010000090.1, read on the forward strand.
CAGTATGGCTATAAGACAATTTACGGTGGAGTTATCGCCGCCCTAATGGGCAGCGGAAAATCTGCCTGGGATAGTGTTAGAAAAGCTAGTGAGCTAATGGATTTGGCTAGGGATAGGGCCTTTGAAGAAGTTGAAACAAGGAAAGTTAGATTTGGAGATTTTAATTCAGTTGTCATAGATGAACTTTGGCAACAGTCTAGAAAAAATAGGGAGTAAGATGGAAAAAGGTATACTTTTTGATTTAGATGGTACTTTGATAGACTCTATGGGAGTGTGGAAAGGCCTAGATAGGCTCTTTGTAGAGGATTATATGAAGGTGAAATTTAGGCCCGAAACTACAGATAGGCTTAAGTCAGTTTCCCTTGAGCAGACACCAGAGGTCTTGTCTGAACTTTACGGAGTGAAGGTCAGTTCTCAGGAACTTCACAATTTTATGTATGGAACCCTTCACCTCCACTACAGTGAAAAATTTGAATTTAAAGAAGGGGTAGAAGAAAAGCTCATAGAGATAAAGGAACTAGACTTTAGAATGTGCGTAACAACAGCTACTGACTCAGCTTTGGCAGACCTAGTTACCGAAAGGCTAGGTCTTAATCAACTTATGGAATTTATCTACACTCCAGATAGGGCTGGGGTGCAAAAGGGAGACCCAGACTTTCTTTACCAGGCCATGGTCAAACTAGGCACTAGGCCAGAGAACACCTACGTCTTTGACGATGCTCTCTATGCCCTTAGAAATACCGTAGAATTGGGTATGGTACCAGTAGGGGTTGCCGACGACTCTGGAGATGTAGAAAAAGAAAAGATTATAGAGATTTCAGAAATATATCTAGATAGCTTTATGGACTTAAATCCAGAAGACTTGCTCTAGAGTTCAATATAGGGGATGTTATTCCTCTCTAAAAGCTCGATGGCATATTCATCCATCCTGTAGCCCTGGTGATAGTAGATGGCAGAGATACCTGCTTGAATCAGGGCTTTTGTGCAATTTAGGCAAGGGAAGTGGGTCACATAAGCGGTGCAGCCCTTGACGGCAATTCCCTCTTTGGCACAGTAGAGCAAGGCGTTCATCTCGGCGTGCATAGTAGCGATACAGTGGCCACCTCTCATAACATGGCCCACCTCGTCACAATGGGGATTCCCAGCTATAGAGCCATTGTAGCCTGTAGACACGATTCTATTGTCCTTGTTTACGATAACGCAGCCTACATAAGCTCGGTCGCAAGTACCCCTAGTGGCTACGGTTTGTGCTAGTTCAATAAAGTATTCTTCCCAAGATATTCTCATAACTGCCTCCTTTACAGTTATTTTAATCTAGGGTGAAGAAGTTTTCAATGTGAAAGGAGAATGTAATGATTGGTTTAGCCCTCGAAGGTGGAGGAGCCAAGGGAGCCTTCCAAGTCGGTGTAATAAGGGCTTTAGAAGAGGAAGGCCTAGAGTTTTCTGGGATAGCTGGAACATCTATTGGGTCACTAAATGGAGCCTACTACATTCAAGAAGGATTGGAAAGCTTGGAAAAGATATGGTTAGAGTTAGAGATAGGAGAACTAGTAGAAAATGCAGACCTAGCCAAGCTGGCCCTGGGAGAATTTAGCTTAGATAGGATAAGCGGCTACATAGAAGCCTTCAGTGCCATAGTTGCCGAAAGAGGCCTAGACCCCTATCCTCTCTATAATTTTATAGATAAACATATAGACGAAGACAAGATTAGAAAATCTGGCAAAGACTACGGTCTGGCCACCTTTAATCAGACCGACCTAAGGGGTGAAAGGTTAAACCTAAACCAGATTGAAAAGGGCAGCCTGGCAGGATTTATCTTTGCCTCTTGTTCATTGCCGATTTTCAGTAGAATGGAAGTAAGGGGCAAGGTCTATTTAGATGGAGCCTTTATAGATAATTTACCCTATTCTATACTCCAAGATTTAAACTACAGAAAAATCTACTGCGTAAGGCTAGATAGCAGGGGGCTGATTAACATCCCAAAAGAAGATGAAAATTTTGTGATTATAAAACCCAGAAGGCCACTAGGTGGCATGTTAAATTTTAATGAAGCTAACATTAAAAATCTAATATCCAGAGGCTATAATGACGCAAGAATTGCCCTAGGAAGGGCCTATGGAGAGTCCTACACCTTCACTGGAAATAGGGAGAGATTTACTTATAAAATCTTTGATTATTCAGAAGAATCAATTGAGAGACTGGCCAAGTATATTATGATGCCAGGAGTAAAAACTAAAGAAGGCTTCCAGATGTATCTATTGGCAATTCTAGGTAAGATTTTAGGCCTGGAAGCTTATCCAAGCGCCTTTGAAATCGGCCTTAAAGCCTTAGAAATCGTCCTAGCCATAAATGAAGTGGAACTAGATCAGGCCTATGACCTCGAAGAGGCCCTTGCCTTAGCCAAGACTTTTAAGATGAAGAAGGTAGATTTTTACAAAGAAAAGGAGAAGCTGGCCCAGCTCCTCCTTAGACTTACTTAGCTGGCGCACCAGAGAGGATTCGAACCCCCAACTCTCGGTTCCGAAGACCGATGCTCTATCCCTTGAGCTACTGGTGCCCATGATCAGTCTCGACTAGAGACTAAATCAACAATATTGTATTCGATAGAATTTAGTGCCCTCAGATGCAGCCTGGAATTACCAAGGCCTGAGGAGATATAAATCCTTTGACCATCCATATTATACATGCCTTTTTGATATTTGGGAAATAATTTCTGTCCAAATAAACATTTTTCTATCCTGGGGCCAAGAAA
>CAZFXW010000091.1:0-4279 GCA_964523385.1 uncultured Peptoniphilaceae bacterium
GAGATTGGCATTGAGGCGCTGACGCTCTATGCGTTTTCCACTGAAAATTGGAAAAGGCCAGAGGACGAGGTTAAGGGTCTTATGCAGCTTTTAGTTATTTATGTGAGAAGCCAACTGTCGGTTTTAAAAAAAGAAAATGTTAGGTTGGAAATCCTAGGAGATATTGAAGCCTTGCCTAGCTTAGCTAGGAAGGAAATTCAAAGAGCAGTAATGGAGACTGCCAATAATGATGGGATGATCTTAAATATTGCCCTCAATTATGGTGGCAGAGATGAGATAAAAAGAGCCTTAAGTCTGGCTGCTAAGGAATTAGTGGACTCAGATGGGGCAGATGATATAGACATAGCTGATTATCTATATACATCTGGCCAGCCAGATCCAGACCTACTTATTAGGCCTGGAGGGGAGATGAGGCTAAGTAATTTTCTAATTTATCAAATGGCCTATACTGAGTTGTATTTTACAGAACTCTTATGGCCAGATTTTGATGAGAGAGCCTTTGACCTAGCTATTGAAGAATATGGAAATAGAAACAGAAGGTTTGGAGGGGTATAATGAAAAAACTTATGACTAGATTGATTACTGGGCTAATACTTTTGTTTATTGTTGGATTTACCGCCTTCAAAGGGGAAGTTTCCCTATTCTTATTGTTGATTTTTTTAAATATTGTTGGAAGTTATGAAATCCATGGAGTGCTAGAGAAGCTGGATGTTGATTATCCGCTCTCTCTTCATATGGGTTATGGTATTATTAATGTTTTTCTTATGTATCTAGATGTAAGATTGGCTCTGGCCTTCTTTTTAGTTTTCTTTATTTTCATATTTGGTTTATCAACCTTAACAGAAAAGATAAGCATTGACTCGGCTATGGCTATGATTTTTGCAATTATATATATTAATATTTTCTTTTCATTATTTCTAAGTTTTGAGTCTGTGCTCTATTTTGCCTTTGTTTATTCAGCAGCTTGGGGGACTGACACTTCTGCATATATTGTAGGAAGTCTTTTTGGTAAGAGAAAGCTTAACGAGAGGTTAAGCCCTAAAAAAACTGTAGAAGGGGCCATTGGTGGAGTAGTAGGATCTGTTCTAATAGGCTTTATACTCTTTAAATTCCTCGGTTCTGAAACATTTTTACCCTGGTTAGTACCTCTAGCCTTAGGATCTGTAATATCACAAGTTGGCGATCTTTCCGCCTCATATCTAAAGAGGATGGCAGGGGTTAAAGATTATGGTAAGTTTTTAGCTGGCCATGGTGGTGTTTTAGACCGCTTTGACTCTGTTCTTTTTGTGATTCCCTATACATATTTATTAATGATATTAAGGATGGTAATACTATGACAATAATAGCGTCGATAATTGTCTTTCTTCTGGTAATAATCGTCCATGAATTTGGACATTTTGCCATAGCAAAGACGGTGGGAATAAGAGTAAATGAGTTTTCCATAGGCATGGGACCGACTATTTTTAATAGGGAGAGGGGAGAAACCCTATATTCCCTAAGGCTATTACCCATAGGTGGTTATGTAGCTATGGAAGGGGAAGAGGATGATTCTGAGGATGAGAGGGGCTTTAGCAAGGCATCGGTAGGCAAGAGAATGGCCGTCGTCTTTGCGGGAGCATTTATGAACTTTCTACTAGGTTTTATAACTCTTCTTTTGGTTGGTTTTAGTTTGGGCATGGCTACACCAGTAGTAGAGGACTTTGCTCCAGACTCTCCAGCCCAAGCAGCTGGTTTAGCCACGGGTGATAGGATAATAGAAGTTGGTGGCTTAGAAATAAAAGAGTTTTCTGATTTGGGCAAGGCTTTATCCGGAGAAGAAGCGGAGTTGCCAGTTGTGGTAGAAAGAAATGGAGAAATTAAGACCTTTATGGTTAAACCTACCGAAGATAGACTTCTGGGTATATCTGGTGCCCGGGTCAGATCAATTAGTGGAGCCTTTATTTTTGCAGGACAGACCTTTATTATGGTAATAGGGGCTATTTTTTCATTTTTTGGAAATTTATTTAAAGGTCAGGTTTCACTGGATGATGTAGGGGGACCTGTGGCGATTGTTTCTCAGATTGGAGCTGCAGCAAAGATGGGGATGCTGACGCTGATGATGTTTTCTGCTATGATTAATATCCAGATAGGCTTTTTTAACCTTCTTCCTATACCGGCCTTAGACGGTTCAAAAATTGTGATTTTAGCTATTGAAGGCTTAAGAGGTAAGCCTATACCCAAGGAGAAAGAGGGGCTTATTAATTTAATAGGTTTAGTTTTTTTATTGGGATTAATTTTACTTGTAACATTAAAAGATATTCTTGGCTTTTTAAAATAGGAGGCAGATGAAAATCTATAAGACTAGAAAGATATGGGTGGGGGATGTTCCAGTTGGGGCTAACTCACCCATATCTATTCAATCAATGACAAACACAGATACTAAGGATGTTGAAGCCACCGTAAGTCAGATAAAGGCTCTAGAGGAGGCTGGGTTGGATATTATCCGGGCAGCAGTAAATGACTTGGATGATGCTAAGGCCATACCAAGGATTAAAGAACAGACTAATGTACCTTTTATTGCCGATATCCAATTCGACTATAAGCTTGGTCTAATGGCTGTGGAAAATGGTTGCGACTGTTTGAGGATAAACCCAGGCAATATTGGGAAAAAATCAAAGGTTGGAGAAATTGTTGCTGCCTGTGTCCACTATGACATTCCCATAAGGATTGGTGTTAACTCAGGCTCAATTAGTAGGGAAGTATTAGATAAATATGGTGGAGTTAACGTAGACTCTCTGGTGGAGTCTGCTCTGGGTGAGTTAAAGGTATTAGAGGATTTTGGCTTTTATAACACTAAGATATCCATAAAGTCGTCCCATGTTCCTATTATGATTCAGGCTTACGAAAAATTGGCTAGCCTGGTAGATTATCCCTTACACTTAGGTGTAACTGAGGCTGGTCCCCCCTTCCGAGGGACAATAAAATCCTCTATTGGTATTGGCCATCTTCTATTAAAAGGTATAGGTGACACTTTTAGAGTATCACTTACTGGTGACCCGGTGGAAGAAGTTAGAGTAGGGATGGAGATTTTGAGGTCGCTAAGACTTAGGTCTAAGGGTGTTGATTTGATATCTTGCCCTACCTGTTCTAGGACCAAGGTTGGACTAATATCTGTAGCTGAGGAAATTGACAAGAGAATAGAAAATATAGATAAAAATCTGACTTTGGCAGTTATGGGTTGTCCCGTCAATGGACCAGGCGAGGCTAGGGATGCTGACTTGGGTCTTGCATGTGGTGATGGATTTGGTATTATCTTTAAGAAGGGCGAATTTGTCAGAAGGGTTTCAGAAGATGAAATGGTAGAAGAAATACTGAAAGAAGTTAAAGAGTTTTGAGGTAGATATGACGGAATTTACTAAACTTCTACTGTCTAGTAATTTGAATGTAAAGAGAATTAACTCTATGGCTTACAATGCCATAGAGGATTCTCTTTTTTTCCTTTTAGAGGTTGAAGACGGCTTTAATCAGGAGGTTTTTATAAAATTCCTAAGAGAGTATATTGAAGACAGTAGGATTATCGTTAAAGTTGAGGAAGAAGGAAAAAGAGATCTATGTCCTGATTATATTGAAGACTTATTTATAAAGTTAACAGAGAAACATCCAAGGCTTTGTTCGAAGACTAGTGGTATAAGCATGAGTTTAAGGGGAGAGGTCATTCATATAGAGGTGCCAAACCAAATGACTCTTGAATTTATACAGACTTCGGACATTCTTCAAATTATCAAGGATCAGGTTAGGGCTCAATGTGGTTTAGAGCCAGAAGTGGAACTTATAAATGTAGATAAAGGCGATTTAGATACAGTATTAGAAGAAAATGAGAAGATTGAAATAGAGAGGCAAAAAAAGGTTATGGCTCAAAGTCCTAGGCCAATTAAGAGGGAAAAGGTAGAAGAATTAGTCAGGATAGGTAAGAAAATCGACGAGGAACCAATAGCCATAGGTTCTCTAGATGGAGATTCCCACCTTGTTACTATTTCTGGTGAAGTTTTTAATATTGAAGCAAGGCCTATTAGAAATGAGCGTTATATTGTTAGCTTTTATATTTTTGATGGGACTGGAGCCAGTTCATGTAAGGCTTTTTGGTCAAAGGAGCTTTACGAAAGGTTCATTCAAGGTATATCAGAGGGAAGCCAGGTTATTGTAAGCGGTAATTACGGAATGGATAGCTATGATAATTGCTATGTCCTTGTCATCTCAAAATTAGAAGAAACAGATAGGGTGAAGAGATTGGATTTGGCTG
>CAZFXW010000092.1:0-4229 GCA_964523385.1 uncultured Peptoniphilaceae bacterium
TGCTGATTTTGAACCTCATGCCGACTAAAATCGTGACGGAGACACAGCTGCTGCGCAAATTGTCCAATACGCCACTGCAGGTGAATGTGAATCTGCTGCAGACGGCAAGCTATGTTCCGCAGCATATTGATTCGAATCATCTGGAGTCCTTTTATACGACATTTGATCAGATCAAGGATCAGAAATTTGATGGTATGATCATCACTGGTGCACCGCTTGATTATGTGAAGTTTGAAGATGTAAATTACTGGGATGAGCTTTGCACGATTATGGAATGGGGCAAGACTCATGTGCATTCGACCTTCCATCTTTGCTGGGGTATGTATGCGGCATTATATTATTTCTATGGGCTGCAGAGATATGATATGGATGAGAAGCTGTCAGGTGTCTATGCGCATAAGGTGATTAAGAAGACTTCTCCGCTGTTCCGTGGCTTTGACGATATCTTCTATGCACCACAGTCCCGCGCTATGGGAATCTCAGAGGAAGAGATCGCGAAGGTTCCGGAGCTGGAGCTGATGGCAACCTCAGATGAAGCAGGGGTCACAATCGCAAAAACAGTTGACAGCCGCCACTTCTTCGTATCCTGTCATCCGGAATATGACGAGGACACCTTGGCACTGGAATACTTTCGTGATGTAGAAAAGGGCTTGAATCCACATGTTCCATGCAACTATTTCCCGGATGATGATCCTACCAGGGAACCAATCGTTAACTGGCGGTCTACAGGCCAGCTACTGTATTCCAATTGGTTGAACTACTACGTATATCAGACCACGCCATATGACGTTATGGATATCTAGAGTTTTAGAAGCCTGTAAGCAAATCGGACAAATGCTTATGGGCTTTCTGTTTTAATAAGAGGCAGAATGCCACGGCACTCTTTGACGATGCCTTTGAAAAGCTTGGAAATACAAGGAATGCAATTATTTTGGAAATTATGGATATAATATAAAATGCTATTACTATAAGATGTTTTACAGAGAATTGTACAGTTTGTTAAGAAAACAGTATTGTTATCTTGTCACGATAATTGTATAATAATCGTGACAAAATAAAGGAGTAGTGTAAAATGGGAAATGGAATATTTAATGAAATAAAACTAAGAATAGAGAATACAGAGAATGGAACGGTGTTTGTAACTTCTGACTTTGCAGATATTGCTGCAATGGCAACAATTAGAAAGTGCTTAGGTAGGTTAGTTGAGGACATGTCAATTCGAAGAATTATGGACGGAGTATATGAAAAACCTGTATATAGTAATTTATTGAAAGAATATATTCCGGCAGATCCTGAAAAAGTTGCCTATGCAATTGCAAAAGGATTTCATTGGACGATTGCTCCTTGTGGAGATATAGCATTAAATAAACTGGGCTTATCTACGCAGGTTCCAGTTGTATGGTCCTATATAAGCGATGGACCATACAGAAAATTCACATGGGACAACATAACGATTGCATATAAGCACCGCACCAATCGACAAATATCACATATGTCAGAAACTACGACATTAGTGATAGAAGCCATACGGACGCTAGGAAAAAATAGAATAGACGATACTGTAATAAATAAGTTAAAAATCAGGTTGCCAGAAGATGAAAAAAAAAGGATTCTGATGGAAGCTAATAGTGTAAGCGAATGGATTTATGATGTAATCAGAAAGGTGTGTTCATAATAGAATGAAGAAAATTGCAAAGTTATCAATTAAAGATAGAACAGAGTTGTTTCAAGCAACTGCAGTAAAAATGGGAATGCAGCCGAATGTGGTTGAGAAGGATTTTTGGGTTTGTTTTATGTTGGATCATCTTTTTAATGATTGCCAATTCAAAAACGCATTTGTATTTAAAGGAGGGACCAGTCTGTCAAAATCTTATCATGTGATTGAACGATTCTCAGAAGATATTGATTTAATTTTGAATTGGAGAAAAATCATAACGAAAGAAGAAAATCCTGGGATTCAAAGATCAAAAACAAAGCAGGATATATTTAATAAGCAAATTAATGCAGAAGCAGCAGAATTCTATAAGTGTGAATTGGTTCCAAAATTGAATAATGAACTTGAGGAAAAATTGGGTGAAGGAGATTGGATATCCGTTGATATAGAAGATGAAATGGTGATAAATTTCTTTTATCCTCAGATTTTTGAAACAGAATATTTACGCTCCTGTGTAAGATTGGAAATAGGACCATTGGCAGAGTGGATGCCCTCGCATGTAACCATTATTTCGCCATTTGTAGTTAAAGAATATCCAGATTTATTTATCCAAAAAGAAACAAGGGTATTAACAATTGATGTAGAGCGGACCTTTTGGGAGAAACTGACAATTTTACATAAAATTGCAAACTTTTCAGAAGGAAAAGTATTACCGGCTCGGTATGCAAGGCATTTGTACGATGTATATATGATGGGAAATTCCTGGGTGAAAGAAGATGCCTTTAAGCGAAAAGAGTTACTGGAAAAAGATGTAGCCTTTAAGCAGAAATTTTATTATGCAAAGGGGGCACATTATGAAACAGCAACTTTGAAAAGTATTGAACTTTTGCCAGGAAAAGAGACTCGCAAGGAATTGCTGGAAGATTATACGGCAATGCGAAATATGATATATGGGGAGATACCAGAATTTGAGGATATTCTTGTATTTTTAGAAAAGTTGCAGGAGGAAATACATGAACTGTGAATAATACATTAATATACGTGAAAGAAGAATGATAAGAATGGATTTTAATGCGCCAGATAAATTAAAAGAATTTAAATTGGGATGGTATCGCGGAGTAAATCCTGATTTGGAAGATTCCTCCTTATTTGAGACTTTGGAAGATTCTATTATGGTCCCTCAGGTGGGAAGTTTTTCCATGAACAAAATAGCTTTTTATGCTGGAGAACCCTCTCATAAGCAGGAACAGGTTGTAAACCAATTGATGGAACTGATAGAGAATATCGATGAAGTGATGAGTGCAAAAAGTCGATTTGAGAATATGGCTAGGGGATAATAGATGAATGTAGAGCGTTTAAGAAAAACCATTGCATATAGAGAAAGTAACCATGAAGAGATAAACTCTAAGGTTAAATGGTTCTGTTCATTTACCGGAAGCCCATACGATAGCGATCTTCTAAATATTCTTCAGTTCGTAAGGTCTTCATTTCAGAAAAAAGGATTTTTTGTTCTTGAAATGCCTTTTGCCGATGATAAATCTTATTTCGCAAGGGACATCAGGAAATATAACTGTAATGGGAATAACAGCGTTTGATTTGAAAGTTGATGATAAAATATCATTGACAAGTAGGGATTTGGTTCAAAAGATAATGGAACCAAATGGTATAAAAATAGTGTTTTAGAAATGAGTAGCGCGTTTGCAGAAATGCAGGCGCTTTTTTATACAGCGTTACACCATCAGAGTTTATTAAACTATATATCTAGAATTTATGCTATACTGACAGTAGTATTAAATCACAAGGAGAAAATTAATTATGAAACAAATGAAATTAATAACGATTACACTTTCAGCTGTTATATTACTGTCATTGACTGGCTGTTCTTTTGCAGAAGGATACAGGATTGCACATGCTATGATGGAGGCGGATTCTTCCGATATGGAAGATCAAGTCATGGCAGTAGACGGATATGACATCCAGGTGACGCCGGGCAGTGACTGGGAACAGCGGACGGATGAGGATATTCCCTATGACCTGCAGTGTATTTACAGAGGTGATGAAGCGTATGCAAGCTTTTTCTATTACTACTATATTGATATGAGTGACGGAACGTCCGTGGAGGATGTTTTTGAGATGCAGACCGATGATATTATGGAAAAAAGAGATCATGTGAAGGTTGTGGAGGATGCATCAGAAAGAGAAAATAACGGTAAGACAATCAGGTCAGTTCTGTTCGAGGGAGAAAAGGATGGATATAAGAATTATTACTATGCCAATCTTGTAGAGTTCGGAGAGGCAGCAGATCAGTTTGCATGGGTCATGTTTACCTCGATGCCTTCGGATATGGAAAAGAATCGTGCCGCATTTGATGCATTGATTGATTCCATGGAGTATACGGGAACTGGAGACACACTGTGAAATCTATCCGAATCTATCCGAATCGACAAATAAACCATGGAACATTTAAAATATATATGTTAAAATCATAGAAGAGTTTTTATGATATTGAAATGATACATCGGAGGGGAATGCACAATGAAATTGGGTTTTGATAACGAGAAATATGTAAAGATGC
>CAZFXW010000093.1:0-4201 GCA_964523385.1 uncultured Peptoniphilaceae bacterium
TACTTATCCCATAACTATATGTAGCTACTCCATCTCCTAGTAACACTATATTTTTTTGATTAGCTGAACTTCCATTTAACTGTGCACTAGCTTGTCTTATAGCGGCTTGGATAAATGTTCCCCCATTAGCATTTAATCCATTTATAGCATTTAATAAGGTTGTTTTATCATTAGTAAATGGGGCATTGACAACAACATCGCCTGAAAATGATACTACTGATATTCTTGTACCTACTTTTCCCTCGCCTAACAACGTGTTAACAAAACCTATAGCTGCTGCTTTTGCTGCAGTCATTTTAGATCCACTCATACTTGCTGATCTATCTATTACTAATACTATATCCGAGGTAGTAATAATATCCTTCCCTGTTAATGTTAAATTAATCTTCCATTGATTTGGATTGGCAGTAGGTGTTGCTGTCTTATTAATATCTAAAGATCCTGGAGCTGGAGGTTCAATATTCTCATAATCCCCAGGATGATTTTGTACTTGCACTGAATTCATTTTAAATACTTTTTCTTTAAATGGTCCCAATGAACCTGGTGCATATGTTTGTATATATGGTGCTTTGATATAGACAGGGCCAGCTAATCCATCTGGATTAGAACCCATTTCATTTCGTAGCTCTTCTTCAGCTACAGATTCTTCTAATTTATTTTCAGTTTCTTCTTTTTCATTAGTTTGGATTATTTCTTCTAGTTCATTTTCAGGAAGCTTATCCTCATTCTCTCTGCCCACCTCTAAAACTTCTGTCTTTATTTCATCCTCTAAATTCTTTTTTTCTTCTTTATCTTCAATTACTTTATCACGTTCTACTTCAGTAGATTCATATTCAGCTTCGCCGTCATATAATATTTCTTGTTCTATACTAACAACTTCGTCTTCATTTACTGCTCTAGTTTCAGCATAAACTCCTAAGTTTGAATTTAAAAAAATAAAAACAGCTAAAATTAAAGGTAAATATTTCTTAATATTCGAATTCACTTTTTCCTCTCTTTCTTTTTAACCACTATGCTTCTAACCTGTATTAAAATAAATGGAAAACGTTTTCCAGGTTCTCTGTAATATATTATACCACATCTTAATATATTATACCACGATAATAAACTAATAACCTAACATTTTAAAAACTTCTTCTTATCTTCGCTAAACACTCAAATAATTATCTCTTATAAGATCCATGGCTAGGCTAATAGATAGCCTTATAAATAAAGCTCAGATAGGGCATCATAATCCCTGGGTCTTTAATTTTACTTTCTTTTTAACATACGCTTTATAATTAACGGCATTAAAAAACATAAGAACATTTTAGTGTTCTTATGTTTGTTTTACTGTGTTTACTTTTTCTTTTTACTGACTATAAATCCTAGCCCTAACATACTTAGAAGTACAAACAAGCCTAAACCAATGAAACTTGTACTGGTCTGTTCAAATTTATCCTCCGTCGGTCCTTCTGTTGGCGGTTTGGGTGGTCCTAGTTTTTCTGGTGGGATAATTTTTTCGTACTTATTTTCAAAAATTACCTCCGCTTGTTTTTCCTTCTCACCTAGTAAAAAGAGATTCACTGTTGTCTCCAGACCACTTCCATCCTGCGCATTGGTCATAAATACTACCAAATTGTATACACTATCGTCATAAGTTACCAGCTCGTTATTAGCTGCTAGCTAACTTATCTTGTATGTGTAAACATCTACTGATGAAAATTCGATCTCTGGTAGCTGTTTTTTTGCTTCTCCTTTTATAATAATACGATAACGTCCATCAACACTGCCTTCTGGCATTGGATAGTCTGGATTATCTGCTTCCAAAATTATATTATAATCCTCGTAATCAGTTGGAGGTGTGCCAATCAACTGTACTATAATTGGTAGCCTAAATCCTGGCATACTATCTGCATATACAGTTGTTACTAATACCACAAGTACTAAACTATACTAAAAATCCTTTAGTTAGTATTTTATATTCTTGCGTCGACTTACTACTATAGCGTCTATAAGAATAAGGGCAGCTGCTAATATAATAAGGTAAGGAATGCTATTAAGTTATATACCAGTAGTGATTGTTTTATTCCTTGTCTTTGTAATGGTAGTTGTAGGTGATACATTATTTGCTCCGATTGTACCTGTTGCACCAACGTAAGTTGCTGTATAACCTTTGTCTACTGCCTCAACTACGGTGTGCTCTACGTCATAAGGAATATTGTTGATTGTAAATGTTGAACCTTTTTTAACAGTGTATTTTATTGTAACTGTTCCAGTTCCAGCTTCTACAACACTTGTTGAGTCTGTGTTGACTCTACATTAACTGATTCAATCATTTGATGCTTTAAGACTTTACCTTAGATTGCATTTAAAGTAACTGTAACTAGAAATGTACGTCTGGATCTGCATAATTACCAACAGTTTCTTTATTAATAGTTAAGCTGCCAGCATTGAATGTCTTATTGAACGAATCCCTTTTAACGTTTTTACCATCTGTGATCGTTAGAACACGTAGAAATTTAGGCGCTTGTCCACTTTCTACGAAGTCTATGTTATTAACAACTGTAATTACTAAATAATAAGGGTCAGTATCATAAGTCATACCTGCTGTATTACCTATTACTTCTTTAGGGTAATAGTTGAGCCTGCTAGCACATTATTTATAGTAGAAGTATCGCCATCAGATAAGCTAAATTCAATTGGACTCGCACCGCCATAATTAAACATGACTGTGAATGAAAATGGTTTTGATAAATCAGCCATGTTTCCTGTTACATCTTTAGTGATGCTCAAGTCAAGAACTTTGTGAGTGTTGATGACTGTTCTTCCGTCAGAATCTATCTTCTTACCGTCTTTGATACAATTTAGCAAGATAAAATTTATATATTGATAGATTTACTTTAGCAAGAAAGCCCTTATATCAAGGGCTTTATAACATTAAATTTATTTTGTGGATTCTATTTACTCAAGTCAAATGTAATAAATAGTAAATTATATATATAATTCTATTATCTTAATTCTAATTGCACACCCCTAAGTACTGTTCATAGACATAATTAAAAAGTATAGGAAAAATTAAAAGCTTCTATTTATAACACCTATTTGTATTTCTTCTTTATATCTACAAGCCAGTCTGGGAGTTCATTATTTATTAAGTTAATCATATGTTTTAATTGATTTCCTGCAGATTGATTTCTAGCGGTATTAAAGTCTACACTTCTCTGTAATTCATCAATATAGGGTATTTCATCCTCTTTAACTATGGAGAATTGGTCTACTGACTTAGATAACAAAGACTCATCTAAGCCCCACTCTTGTGAAAATCTACTTATTTCTTTTTCTATTCTACCCTGCTTCCATTTTTCAAATGATTCATCAAAATTTAAATCACTTGCTAAATTCCCTGGAACTAACTCTGTTTCTACAAACTCTTTTAATAATTTTGCTTGTTCATCCTCACCCATATCACTTAGTTCTTGAATCTCTTCATATATTAACCTTAATGTTTCCCTATCTACTGTCTGAACACCTTTTTCGCTTTTAACTTTAGACCCTATTAAACCTAAGATATGATTTGCATCTATTACTTGTGTTCCTGCCAACTTGGTTTTTCCTACTAAGGGAGTTATTGGCTCATATTCTCCTTGGTCTGCTTCTTTATATGTTAAGTTTTTATAAGCTCCTACATACTTAAGCCAAGTATGCTCATCTAATCCAAATCTTTCATCATCCCATTTATATTCATAATACTGCATAACTAATCTTAGTTGGTCATTTGCTTCTCTAAAACTTAAAATAAAGAATTCCTCTGCTTCCCTGTCCTTTTCTAATTCTTGCCAGTTTGTAGGATTTTTCAAGGATTCTCTCATTTCTATAACCTTTATAGAATACTTTTCTACTGCTGTCTTATAGTCTTCAACTATAGCTCTAGAACTTTGCCCACCACTTCCATATAGTTTCAATGCAATATTTACACTTTCTTCAGTAATCTTTGGATATTGAAAGTTAATAATAGACCCAAACTCTTTATTTTTACCATATATACGGTTAGTACGTGAATAAGCTTGAATTAAGCTTTGTAATTTTAAATGTCTATCCACATATAAGGTATTTAAAAACCTAGAATCATAACCTGTTAACAATTGGTCTGCAACAATTATAAGGTCTATATTTTTAGGATTACGTCCACTTCCTCCACGGGTTCCTCTTGCGACTATAT
>CAZFXW010000094.1:0-4131 GCA_964523385.1 uncultured Peptoniphilaceae bacterium
TTTTTAGCACTTTTTATTAAGTTTTTTGTAAGAAAAGAAAAAAAGGGAGGTTTAGCCTCCCTTTTACTTTTTATTTTTCTATTTTTATACTCTCTCTTCTAGATAGCTTGGCCATCCAACCAACTATTAAAACGGCTCCTAAGACCCATAGGTAATTTAATGCTGAAATTATAAAGGGGAACTTAATATTGTCGGCCACCTTAAGCTTGGTCATATAGAAATAGATAGCCGTTCCTAAAAGACAGCCTAGCAAGGTCAGTACAGTGGTGACTACGAGCGAACTCCACTTGCCTAGTTTGCGCTGGAAATCAAAGAGAATTGCTGGTTCTTTGAAGACAGCATTGATGTAGGCAATAGCTACTGTCAGAGCTAGGGCCGCTCCCCCAATATAGACATAGCTTATAAAACTTAAAGGCTTAAGCAATTTTCTAGTTTCTTCCATTTCTCCTGCCTTAGTTACCACTCCCTCGACTTGCTCAAAATCATAGGCCTCATCAGCAAAGGTCTCCATTGCATAGGTGGAGTTGTCCTTAAGCTGGACAAACCTTTGATTATAAACTGGATCTTTGGCAAAAATCTTCACATAAGAGGGCTGGGGCATTAGAACCAGATTGTCTACATAACTTCTAAAGATACCATCGACGACGCTAGTCTTTATGCTTCCATCCTCTGCTTTAAAGCTAAATTCCCCACCTGGAGCTAGGCCTAGTTGGTCTGCCAGGGAGCTGGACATAAGGACCATTTCCCCTAGCACTAAATTGCCTTCATCCTCAGCATTGTTGAGGATTATTGATTTTTCCTGGAAACCTTCAGGAGTCTTAGGGACTACAATCCTAAAGTCGATTCCCGACTCTGAAACATAGGCGCTCTCGTGAAGGTCTTGAGTATCTCTGGCATTTTTAACCTCTTTAATAAAGTAATCTAATTCTGTTGCTTTGTCTGCTTGCACTCCCTCTCTTAAATAAAGGCGAGCATCGTATTTTAAAATATCTGAATACTGAATCTTTGGAATAATGTCCAAGTTTTGAGCTAGCAACAAGCCTGTTACCACTACTGCCGAAGCTAGGCTAACGCCAATTAGACCTATTATATAGGTTCTATATTTTACTAATTTTTCTCTTAACTGGTCCTTTTTCTTGTAAATATGATTTACAGCAAATATGCTTGCTAGAACCAGGACTAGGCCGATAAGTAAATAAACCGGATAAATGGCGAAAATCCTCTGATTTATATTTACCGATTCTCTGTATATTCTAAAGACCGACCAAGATAGGCCGAAGAAACCTATTATAGATCCTAAAATAACAGCCAAACCAGAAGCTAAGAGGTTTTTCTTTAAGGGGCTAATTTCATCTTCAGCTCCCTCCTCCTCGTTGATAAACATTTCCCTTGACCCAAGGGCTAAAGAGATTATCAACAAGATAACCGGAACTAACCTAGTCATCATGTCTACTCTTTTGCTAATATTATTGTAGAGTTTAAATCCCTGATTTTCAGAAGTGGCTATAAAGTTATACATAGGAAGGGTTCCAATTTTTAACTCTTCCTCGCTTCTTTTTACTACATTTTCATTTCTGCTTATCTCAGACTCTATGTTTATAAGATTTTCTTCCTTATTTTCAGTCCTATCCTTAAGCTCATCTTTTAGCTTAGTCAGTGCCTCTTCTTGCTCTTTAAGGCCTGCCTCCCTTTCTTCCTTTTCTCCTTCTTCTAGAAACTTCTTAGCGGCAACCATGTCCTTGCCTATGGTCTCAACGTTAGCTTCGGCTTCATTAATGCCTTCTTCCGCCGCGTAGATAGAATTGTTTAAATTGTAGAGAGCTCCTTCTGCACCAGCTAATTGACCCTCTAAATTCTCTAACTCTGCTAGCTCCGGACCAATTTCATCATAGCCTGCATCGATAGTGCTTTGCCAGCCAGATAATTCTTCCAGCCTATCTTCAAGACTAGAGATCTCATCTTCTAGATTTCCAATACTATTCTCGTGGTCTTCTATCTCTCCATCGATGGCCCCTCTTTCCCTAGGCAGTAAAACCCTACGTACATTTAAACTACGAATAGCGCTATTGTGGCTAGATATCTCTCCTTCATTAGCACCTATTTTTTTATAGATAGAATCTTTCTCAGAATCTAAAAGGCTTTGCTCATTTTCTAACTCTATTCTTTTACCATCTACAACTCCTCTAATCTCGTCAACCTTGCTCCTGAAGTAGTAGACGTTATTTTCCTTTTCTCCAACCTGGCCCTTATACTCCTCTAAATCTTTTTTCAGCCCTGCTGCAGTCTCCTTGTTCTTGGCTATCCTCTCATCACCAGTCTCAAGGTCATCTTTGGACTTGGCTAGTTTTTCTTCAAAGGCAGCCTTAGCTTCATCAAAGGCAGCTTTATCCTTTTCGATTACACCAGCCCTCTTCTCTAAATCCTGGTCATAATTTTTATAAAGATCTGTTAATTCTGCAATTAGAACTGTTGATTTTTTGATAGCTTCTTCAGCCTGGGCCTTAACTTTGCTAGCCTTTTTCTCAGGCATATCGCTAAAGGCTTCTTTCAGCTTAGTATTTGTGTTCTCAAGAACATTTTTATACCTGGCCGAAAAAACCGATCCAGTATTAGCTTCCTTTAAGTGAATCCTCAAAAAATTTGGATGTGTAATTTCAAAATCTTCCTTGACTATAAGCCCATAGCCGTCGACTAAGGCTCCTGTAGATGGAGATTTTCCTTTTTCAGCACTTAGTATATACTCTGGTGAGCTAATCTTACCTACAACCTTAAACTTCCTCTGTTTCAGGTCATGGGTTAAATTAGCCCCTTTAGGGAAAAGCTCCATTTCGTCACCTATTTCATAGGGAAAATCCTTAGAATTAGCATCTATAGCAATTTCACCGGCTTTTACAGGATAAGCTCCCTCGATAAGCTCGTGCTTGACCCAAGACTCTGGCATTGACTCTAGGGATATGAGCTTATTGACCTCAGGAATCGCAACATCTAGTTCATAGCCTATACTTATATATTCAGGATTGGCTACCTCCTCGATAATATTCAATTCCTCTTGATCAATTCCATGGGTGGTGGCCAGCTGGATATCCTCTAGCTTGAACTTAGTTAAATAACTATCGGCAATATCCCTCATATATTGGCCAGAAGAACCCAGACCATAAAACAATCCGAACCCAAAAGTGACAAATAATAAAACCAATAAATATCTATAGTTTTTCTCAAAAAAAGCTCTAAACTTCTCCAAAAAATCACCTACCTAATAGGCTATTATACACGAAAACCCAGTTTTTGAGTAGGTGAACATAAAAGGACTGGTAAGATACTTAAAGTACTTCAATAAAGACCTATTTAAACACCTCCTCTCAGTTTGAAATAATATTATACTTCAATATTGTACTATTGTTTTAGCTGTGAATATTAAATTGCAAATGCACTGGATTCTGTGTTATAATATTCTTGTATCGATACTTTTGTTTATTAAAGTTTTATGGACTATTCTCGTTTCGCCAATAATACGTAACACTTTATTCGCAAATATCGTGTAATTATTACCTTATGGAGGTGAAGAAATGAAACACTTTATAGAGGAACTAGATGATCAATCAAGATTTTTAAAGAGTATATCCCACCCTGCTAGACTGGCAATTATTAAAATACTTTTGGAAATTGAGTCTTGCAGCGTAAATGACATGAAGGACAACCTAGAGCTCCCTCAATCTACAGTTTCACAACATCTACAAATAATGCGCTCTACGGGTGTGGTTAAGGGCGACAAGCAAGGAACAACTGTACTGTATTCCATTGACAAGGACGGGATGAAAGATTTCATTAACTTGTTAGATAATATCGCATAAGCCTTGTCAATCCTAAAAATAGATAATTTTTCAATCCGAGGTGACCACATTCTTTTTTGTTAATATATCAATATACCTAAATTAATCAATCATCTTTATTAGGCTCAGTTTTTTGCTTAAACAAACCTTCTAGTCTATAATTTGTTTAGAATTATTCCTAAATAGGAGGGGATTTTCATTATTGTTCAAGACAATATGTTGATGATAGGATCTACTGGCAGAAACAGTGGAAAAACTACTCTATCGACAAATTTTATAGAGATAAATAAAAACAAATTAA
>CAZFXW010000095.1:0-1635 GCA_964523385.1 uncultured Peptoniphilaceae bacterium
CGCTCAGCAGGGTTGATTTGCCTGACCCGTTCGGGCCGGTGATGAGCCATTTCTCACCTCGACTGATGCTCAGCGAGGTGGCTGTGAGCCGATTCCTCACCGTCACGTTCGCGGTGGTAAGAACGGGTTCGAGCGCTCCCACGATGTGTGGTTCCCCGGCAGCGGTGAGACCCATGAATTCGAGTTCTTGTGGCGGTTTCCGAATTTGTCGGTCTTCGAGTTCTTCCAGGCGTGCGCGAGCGTCATTGACGCGGCGGGCAACGACCTGTGCGTTGCGGTCGGCGTAGAATTTTTGTGCCATGCGAACTTCGGATCGTGGTTTCCAGTCAGCATGGCCTACCGTCTGTTGATCCTTGACGGTCGCACGGAGCCGGGATAGTTCGGCCTGCTCGTCTCGATGCTGTCGTTCCCATCTTCTCCGCACGTCGGCGCTGACGGTGAGGTAGTCAGTGTAGTTACCGGTGAAGCGGGTGGCCCCGATGGCGGTGCCAGTGCCATCTTGAACCAGCGGGCCTGCGACGGCGTGCGGGATCGGCGAGGGGTCGAGATCGAGCAGTGATGTGACGACCTCATCAAGGAATGTGCGGTCGTGGCTAGCGACGAGCAGTGGTCCGCGCCACGAGGACAGCACGCCGACAAGATAGGCGGTGGCGGCATCGTCAAGATGATTTGTCGGTTCATCAAGCAGCAGTACATCCGGGGCGTTCAACAGCAGCCACGCGAGGGCAAGCCGGGCACGCTGCCCACCCGAAAGAGAACCGGTGAGCCTGTTGCGGTCAATGCCATCGAGCCCAAGCCCAGTCAGCATCGCCGAGATTCGCGCATCGACGTCCCATGCCCCAAGACGCTCAGCGGTATCCAGGGCGTGTGCGTACGCGTCGGTGGCAGCAGGATCGTCGGGCCTGAACGAAAGGGCAATTCCTAGCGTGCTCACCGCTTCCACTGCACGACGCAAGGCGGCGACCGCTTCCTCAAGTGCTTCGGCAATAGTGGCGCTCGTTGAGAACGGCGGTTCCTGGTGGAGGAGCCCGATCTTGGGCATATGACTATCGGGCGCGTTCACCGTAACCCCGCCTGTCGCCGGTTCCAGGACTCCGGCAATCACTCGAAGCAGAGTGGATTTGCCCGATCCGTTCTCACCGATCAGACCAACCCGGTCGCCAGCAGATACGACAAACGACACATCCGTGAGGACTCGCCGATCTGGGTATGAGAACGAGATGCCGTCGACTCGTAAGTGTGAACCGGTAGCGGTGAACGAAGATGTCGGAAGTAGGTGAGGCATGAACAGAATCCTGAAGACGTGACGAAACCTGCCGGGCAGACGGCCTCGGACGCAGGTCTGGAAACGTTCAGATGCTCACGACCCCATCCTATCAAGACTCCTCGCATGCTCAACTCGAACGAATCATAGGTGACCTGAAACGCGGCACGAAGGGCCGCTATCGCCTTCGTCACACCCGCCATCTACTGACGATCGGGGCGAGCTGGCGCACCTGATGGACGCCCATCCGACACGGTTCTGTGAAAGGCGTTCAGACTCATGCCCACTTTTGATAACCCACTCAGTGATGCTGCCGAAGCATCCGAAGCGTTGCGCGGCCTCGCCCACGCGACCCGCACGTTTGACAACCC
>CAZFXW010000095.1:1735-4117 GCA_964523385.1 uncultured Peptoniphilaceae bacterium
TATCAGTGCTGTGGTGCGTGATCGGGGGCTGGGGCTGTGAACCGACACACTGATGAACGCCTGCACACGTCCGTGCTCGTCGGCCCGGAAGGGGAACGCCGCAAGCACCGCAAAGCCCGCCGCGATGCCGCCGCGGCTCTCCACGCCGAAGAACGCAGGGCACGAGCTACCGAAGCCAAAGCGCGCGCAGAAGCTGAACGTGCGGAACGGCGCAACACCCGCTACCTCCCAGCCGCTGGCGAACCCGGCCCGGCTGCACTTTCCACACCGGGCAGGTTCCGACTCCCACGCCACCAAGACACCTCCGCAGCGCTGGCGGGTGCGTACCCGTTCCTTGCCGAAGGAGGGCTCGGTTCCGACGGCGTGTTTGTGGGTCAGGATCTCTACTCTGGCGGCAGCTTCGTGTACGACCCGTGGGTGCTCTACCAGCGGGGCCTGATCACCGCACCGAATGTGGTGCTCGCAGGCATCGTCGGCTCCGGTAAATCCTCCCTCGCGAAAAGCCTCTACACCCGGTCGATCCCGTTCGGTCGCCGCGTCTACGTACCTGGAGACCCGAAAGGTGAGCACACGCCGGTCGCGGAAATGGTCGGCGGGCAAGCCATTGTCCTGGGCCACGGGCTCCGCAACCGGTTGAACCCCCTCGATGAAGGCCACCGCCCCTCCGGATTGTCGGACCACGAATGGGCCACCCAAGTCGCCTCTCGCCGCCGCGACCTCATCGGCGCTCTCGCCGCCACTGTGCTGGAACGCTCGCTGACCCCGCTGGAACACACCGCGATCGATGTCGCCTTGACCGCGGTCGTCGCGGGGAACGATGTGCCGATCCTGCCGATGGTGGTTGACCTGATTCTCACGCCCGACCCAGCAGACAACGAGGACGGGCGACTCGCCGAAGACGGCCGCATGGTCGGTCACGCCCTGCGCCGCCTCGTCGCAGGCGATTTACAGGGCCTGTTCGATGGGCCATCGACGGTGGCGTTTGATCCGTCGCTACCGATGATCAGCCTGGACCTGTCTCGGGTGGCTGAAAACTCGACACTGATTTCGGTGCTGATGACCTGCTCCAGTGCGTGGATGGAGTCTGCGCTCATGGACCCGGGCGGTGGGCAGCGGTGGGTGATCTACGACGAGGCCTGGCGACTCATGTCCCACCCCGCGCTGTTGAAACGTATGGATGCGCAGTGGCGGCTCGCCCGGCATTACGGGATCGCGAACATGCTGATTTTTCATAAACTCACCGACCTCGACAACGTCGGCGACTCAGGTTCCGCCATGCGCGCCCTCTCCAGCAGCCTGCTTGCGAACGCGGAGACGCGGATCATCTACCGGCAAGAATCCGACCAACTCGGCATCACCGCCCAAACCCTCGGACTCACCGGCACCGAACAGAAGCTTCTCCCGGGGCTTGGCACCGGGCAGGGGTTGTGGCGGATCAAGGACCGCTCGTTCGTGATCCAGCATCAGCTCCACCCGGCAGAACTCGACGCCTTCGACACCACCACCCGCATGATCACCAAAAGTGAGAAGTCCATCGACGCTGACGACCCCTCAGCCTCACTGAGCCTGAACGAGGGTGGTGAGGGAGTATGAGCCGTCGAGAGACTCATGCCCAACAGCAACAGGGCCAGCCGCCGGTGACACTTCCACTCGTAGTCGTGACCGTGGAAACAGGAGGCACGTTAACCGTCACGGTTGACGGTGCGCCTTTCGCCCCGGAAGTGTTTGCGCCTGCGTGGCTGCGCAGCGACTTCGGACGCATCATGGACCGAATCACCGATCAACACCGCACCCCGGTACGAGTGGAGGTGCACGAATCGGACGGGACCTCATTCACCGACATCATCACCCCCAGCCCAAGCCGCCGCACCCGCCCCGAACCCGACATTGCGAAAACAGAAACAGCGGTTGACGCTCCGGCCGCCCCACAGCTTGTGGAAGTCACCGCAGAAGGATTCATCCCGGGTGAAGACATTGGCGTCGCGACCATCGTCACCCACACCGATGCCTCCCACACCGGGCGTGCCCGAGCGCTCCTTGAGGCGACCCAATTCGATGCATCACCCACTGGAGAAGTCGTACTGATCGGTCGCGTCTCCGGGAACTACGAGATCGTGAGACGGTCATGAGCCGGCAAACAGCGTCGATGAGTGACGGGCTCACGAACCTCGGCATCGGACTCCTCATCGCCGCGGCAGGCCTCGCGGCGATTCTCCGCATTGCGGGCACGATCGCAGCGTTCCTCACCGGTACCCCACAACCACAAGCAGGCATCACCGCAGGCCTCTCGGTGCTCCTAAACCCAGCCGATCCAGCAGCCGCGCTAAAGGCTGACGGGCTCAACACCATCGCGTACTGGATCACCACCACGCTTCTACTGGT
>CAZFXW010000096.1:0-3843 GCA_964523385.1 uncultured Peptoniphilaceae bacterium
TAACTTTATTGACGACAGCTACTTCCATATTTACCTAAAGCCTAACTACGATTTAAGATTTGAAAACCTAAGCCTTACTGCCTACGGAGGTGTTAAACCAGGAGATGTTCTCCACTCGGGGTATTGGCAGGAGGGCATAGACTTTGATAGTGGTGTTTACTATATAGAAGCTAGTGGCATATATGGAACAGATCCATTTGTGGCTAGCTTTTTAGATGGCAAACTTATAAACATTCTATATTACAGCCAAAGCGATACTAATAAAAAAGAGTTTAAATTAGGCCCAGGAGAAAATTTGGTGGTAATGGGCATTAATAAGCTAAAGCTTTACAAGAAACAATAGATCTATAGGACAAAAATCCGGCCTTGGCCGGATTTTTTAATCTTCTTTTTCCTTATATATTACTATAACATTTCCAATAGACTGGATAAACTCAGCCCCAGTTCTCTCTAGGATCTTGTCTATCATCTCATGCCTATCTTCTTCGTTATTTTTTTGAACCCTAATTTTCATTAGCTCATCTTTTTCTAAAACTTGCTCAATTTGCATAATGGTGTTGTCAGACACACCAGCCTTGCCTATTAATAGCTTTGGCTCTATACCATGGGCCTCTTTCTTTAAAGCCCTTCTATCTTTACCTTTCATTTTACCTACTCTCTGTATTCAAACTCCATGCCATCAACCACTACATCAGATCCATCCGTCAGACCTAAGTCTTCAAGCTCTTCAATAATGCCCTTCTGTTTTAAAGCCCTAAGAAAATAGCTTAGGGACTGGTAGTCTTCAAAATTAGTCCTATAAACCAACTGTTCAGCAAAGGGGCCTTCTACAAAGAAGACGCCATCCTCGACAAAAACCTCGTATTCTGGAACTTCCTTTTCTTGGAAAAAGTCATACTCTTCGTCATAAGTCTCATAGTCTGATTCTAGACTCTCAACAGCCTTCCATAAGGCCTCCTTTAAATCTTCAACACCTTGGGTGGTGGCAACGGAGGTTTCTATTATTTCATAATTTTCACCAAAGTCTTCAAGGAAGTACTCCATCCAAAAATCTGAATCTGGTAGGTCAATTTTATTTAAGACCACCACTTGGTGTTTTTCAGCTAATCTCGGATTATATTCCTCTAGCTCCTGGTTAATCATTCTAAAGTCATCCCTTGGATCCCTATCTTCACTACCAGATATATCCACTACATGAGCTAGCATTCGAGTTCTCTCTATATGCCTTAGAAAATCGTGACCAAGGCCAGCCCCTTCCCCAGCCCCTTCAATTAAACCAGGGATATCCGCCAATACAAAGGATCTACCTCCTGACAGCTCAACTACGCCAAGGTTTGGTGCCAAGGTAGTAAAATGATAGTTTGCTATTTTAGGAGTAGCGTTGCTCATTATAGAAAGAAGGGAAGATTTACCTACGTTTGGCATGCCGATTAAGCCTATATCCGCTATCAGCTTTAATTCCAAAACAACATCTCTTTCCTCGCCTTTAGTTCCTGGCTGAGAAAACCTAGGGGCCTGTCTGGTGGCAGTTGCAAACTTTGAGTTTCCCTTGCCCCCTCTACCGCCCTTAACGACGACAAATTCCTCCCCATTTTTTCTAATGTCGGCCATGACCTTACCTGATTCCTTATCCTTAATCAAAGTTCCAAGGGGAACCCTTAGGTAGGTATTGGCTCCAGCTTTTCCATATTGATTTTTATTCTGTCCATTTTCGCCATTTTCAGCTGCATAGCTCCTCTGATATCTAAAATCCATCAGAGTCCTTAGACCCGAATCACCGACAAAGACGATGGATCCACCATTGCCTCCATCTCCTCCAGAAGGACCTCCCTGGAGAGCAAACTTTTCTCTCCTAAAGGCTACAGCCCCATCTCCACCTCTGCCTGCCTTTACATGGACATTTGCCGAATCTATAAACATATTTCCCCCTTAAAACAAAAAAGGATGAGCGGACTTAGCCTCTCACCCAATGCTTCCTATTAGTTAGGATAAACGGATACTTTAGTTCTGTTCTTGCCCATTCTCTCGAACTTAACCACGCCATCTATTACTGTGAAAAGAGTATCGTCTCCGCCTCTTCTAACATTAGTGCCTGGGTGTATTCTAGTTCCCCTTTGTCTTACGAGAATGTTACCAGCTGTAACGAACTGTCCGTCAGCCCTCTTAGTTCCTAGTCTTTTTGCTCTTGAGTCTCTACCGTTCTTAGTAGAACCAAGACCTTTTTTACTTGCGAAATATTGTAAATTGAACTTAAGCATCTTGCACCTCCTCGATGTCTATACTCACAAAATCTTCATAGCCAACTGATGATTGAATAACTCCATTTTCAAAAGTCTTAACCAAAACCATAAGGCCTAGGTCTTCATCGTCATTTAGCTTGTCTCTTTTTACTTCAGCCCTAATGTGGGCATCTTCACCTATGTAATAGGTAAATTTCCCTTCTCCAAGACCTAGAACAGTTTCTATCCCGCTGATTAGCGTGAAAGTAAGGGCGGAGATAGCAGCACAAATTATATCTTCACCCAAATCAGCATATCCGGAGTGACCCTCTAAGTCTAGCTGGTACCTGTCTACTTTAGTCTTTGAGCTTATCTCAATCATTAAAGAGAAATTTTTTCTATTTTAATTTGAGTGTATGGCTGTCTGTGGCCTTTTTTCCTACTGTAACCTTTTTTGGCCTTGTATTTGTAGGCAATAACCTTTCTAGCCTTGCCTTCCTTTAGAACCTCTGCTTCAACACTAGCTCCTTCAACGTAAGGCTTGCCGAAGTTTGGCTCATCTCCAGATACCATTAACACCTTGTCAAATACAAATTTTTCACCACTGTCAACTCCAAGTTTCTCAACTCTTAGGATATCTCCTTCTTTAACAGTGTATTGTTTTCCACCAGTTTCTATAATAGCATACATAGCGTGCACCTCCTTATAATATTCTCGCCGAGTTTAGGTGCCTTGCGGACTTAAACCAGACCCGAGCGGTTCACACGCATCAATAATTCTAACATAGCTTTCCATAGTTTGCAAGCTATAATACAGGAGAAAGTAGCCTAGAAAAAGCTTCCTTTATCTTGGTCAGCTTACTCCTATCCTGATACATCTCTAGAGTTAATCTTTCAGAAGCTCTCTTATCTATATTAAACTGCTTATTCATCTGCCTATTTACATTTTCATCATATATTATTACATTAGCCTCAAAGTTTAAGGAAAAGGACCTAATGTCCATATTGGCTGAACCTAAGGCCGTTACGTAGTCGTCAACCATAATATTTTTATTGTGCATAAATCCATTCTTATAAAAGTACACTTTCGCCCCTAAGGCCAAGAGCTCTCCTAAATAGGATAGGGCAGCCCAAAAAACAAAGGGATGGTCTGGATTTCCAGGAATCATAATCTCAACTTTTACTCCAGAGATTATTGCAGTTCTCAAAGCATCCATAATACTTTCATCAGGCACAAAATAAGGAGATTGAATCCTAATCACATCCGTAGCCAAATTAATCATCTTAAAAAATACATTCTTTATATTTTCAAACTGGGTGTCTGGACCTGATGTCACTATTTGAACTCCAGAACTACCTCCTGAGTCGACTATCATATCACTATCATGGGATGAATCTAAGTTCTTTCTAGCGGCAAACCTAAAATCTTTAAGAAATCTAGTCTTTAGCCCTGCCACACCTGAGCCGTCAATCCTAATATGGGTATCCCTCCATGGGCCTACCTTTTTGTCCATGCCTAGGTATTCATCGCCAACATTAAAACCACCGATATATCCAATATGATCATCAATCACAACAATTTTCCTATGATTTCTATAGTTAATCCTGGGATTGAGGATCCCTAA
>CAZFXW010000096.1:3853-4086 GCA_964523385.1 uncultured Peptoniphilaceae bacterium
GCCATGGACTATTTAGAAAAAACAAGAAATTCCAACCGATGGAAAGAAGATTGCCACTTCTCCCCCCGCCTCTTTTAACCCTGTAAAATAAGATTCTCTCAAACGACGACCGCCTAGACCATCATAGAGAAACCTAACCTTCACCCCCTCTTTGGCCTTCCTCTCAAGGATTCTTATTATCTTTTTTCCTATAAAGTCATACTTATAAATAAAGTACTGGATATCTATAGTTT
>CAZFXW010000097.1:0-1599 GCA_964523385.1 uncultured Peptoniphilaceae bacterium
TCTCTGCATCAGCCTTAATCTTTTGTAATATCATAGCTGAAATCTCTTCTGGTGAGTATTCTTTGTCATCTATCTTAACTTTGTGGTCCGAGCCCATCTCTCTCTTAATAGATTCGATAGTTCTCTCTGGGTTGGTGATTGCTTGTCTCTTAGCTGTTTCTCCAACCAGCCTCTCGCCATCTTTTGTAAAAGCTACTACCGAAGGAGTGGTTCTATTACCTTCCGCGTTAGGAATGATAATTGGCTCTCCACCTTCGATAACTGCAACTGCTGAATTTGTTGTACCTAAATCTATACCAATAATTTTACTCATATATGCCTCCTCTTATTGGCTTACCTTTACCATACTCGCTCGGAGTATTCTATCTCCAAGTTTATAACCTTTTTGTAGTGTTTCAATAATTTCTCCCGACTCCTTTTCCGATGGCTCGGCTAGGACCGCATTGTGAAGATTTGGATCAAAGAACCCAGTCGAGTCGATTTCCTCCAAACCCTGGGAGCTCATAATATTAAATAGCTCTTTTCTTATTAGCTCAAAACCCTCTAGTGTTTCAGAGTCAGCTGTCGATGCGTCGATAGCTCTGTCAAAGTTATCTAGGACCGAGAGTAGTTTTTCCATAAGTGAAAAAGTAGCGTATTTATGAACGTCTGATTTTTCCTTTTCCACTCTGTTTCTATAATTAATAAAATCTGCCTGCAATCTTGCTAGCGTATTTGTCAAATCTTCAATTTCTTTTTCCATGCTAGTATCGGGGTCTACAGAATCTTCAGCTTCTTCTTCCGATAAATCTTCAGCTTCTTCTATAGTCTCCGAGAGATCTTCTTGATTCTCTACTTCCACTTTATTGTTCTCAGCCATAAATCCCCCTATTTATTCTTCTTCACAGCTTCAGAAAGCATTAAAAACTTTGATATAACCTTATTGTAATCCATTCTCTTGGGGCCAATTATGCCAACTCTTCCAACTTTTCCGTAAATTGGACCAAAGAGAGTCGATACTATAGAGTGGTTCTCAAGTCCCTCTGAAGTTATTTCTTCTCCTATACTAACTGTCAAACCTTCACCCTCATTGCCTGAAAAGAGTTCAAAAACCAAGTCTTTGTTTTCTAAGATATCGACAAAGTTCTTTGCTTCTTCCATATCTTCGTATTCAGGATGGTTGAAAATATTAGATATACCGTCGTAGATTACTTGAACTTCATTGAGTTCGTTAGATATTGATTTAAAAACCGACAAGACTTCTAAGACCACATCTTTAATTGCCTCATCCTTAGTCTTAATACCTATCCTTCCATCTAAGATATCCTGGATAGGCTTGTTAGAATACTCCTTATTGAGAACCCTGTTTAGGTGGTCAATCTCTTCAGAACTTATTTTCCTTAGAGTTGGTATCCTATGGTGGCTAACGTGACCAGTATCATAAACCAGTATCAATAAAAGGTTTAGTGAGTCTAGCTCAGTTAAGTGAACCTTAGTAAAGCTGACTTCTGGTAGCTTAGAAACAATTGCTAAAGCTGGATAATCAGTCAGTTGGGCCAGCTTTTGGGCTAGGTTCTTAACCGCATTATCTTCGTCATCATCTTCATCTATGTCGCCTAA
>CAZFXW010000097.1:1609-4041 GCA_964523385.1 uncultured Peptoniphilaceae bacterium
AGGAAGGAGCCGGTGCCGGGCCGGTCCGCGGGGATCGGCGCCGTGGCCAGCCAGAGGTCCGTGTTGTGGTGCAGCACCCACCCCTTGGCGCCATACTGTTCCTTTGCCGTCCGCGCACCCGAAGCCGCCAAGTCCTCGAGCATCTTCATCATTAAATAATCTACATACATTCTATATGCCTTATCTGAGGGCACTCTTCCAGCAGAAGAGTGGGGCTTGGCTAAGTAGCCTAGGCCTTCCAAATCAGACATTTCATTTCTGATAGTCGCAGAACTGACGCCAAAGTCATAGACCTTGGAGATGGTTCTCGAACCTACGGGTTCAGCATTCAAAGTGTAGGACTCAATAACTGCGTAAAGAATATTCAGTTTTCTATCATCCATGTCTTCACCCTTTTCTTTATTAGCACTCGGCCCAACTGAGTGCTAACAATATAATACATTAAAAAAAAGACCTTGTCAAGTCTTTTTATAGAATCTCTCTTAAAAAAGAATCTGACAGGTCTCTTCCCTTCTTAGTAAAATAAATATTCTCTTTTCCCAGGACAATATTGGCATATTCTACATGTTTATCGATTAAACCCTTAAAGTCTGCATAAAAATCCCTTCCGAACTTGGCCTTATAATCGGCTCTTCTTATGCCATCCAAGAGCCTCATATTCATTATTATATAGTCTTCTTTTAGCTCTTTTTCATCCATGTCCACCGATTGATCAATGGGCAAAGAGCCTTGGTTAATCAGCTGGGAATAGGTCCTTAGATTGTCGGTATTGACATGGCGCTGGCCCATATAGTAGGAAGAAGAGCCTAGGCCTAGGCCAATGTACTCATCAAGATGCCAATACTTTAGGTTGTGAGCACACTGATAGCCAGCTTTAGCGAAGTTTGAAATCTCATAATGGTCGTAGGCATTTAGTTTCTCTATGCCTAAATCGTAGAGGGCACGATCCACCTCATCTTCTACTGGAACTAACTTACCTTCATTAAAGAGCCTATTAAAATAAGTGTTCTCTTCTATATAAAGGGAATAAAGAGATAGGTGTTCTGGGTCTAATTCTACTAGTAGGTCCAAGTCTTTAGAAAAGTCCTCCAGACTTTGGCCTGGAATGGCAAAGATTAAATCCAGACTGATATTGTCAAAGGCCGCTTTCCTAAGTATCTCAAAGCTTTTTACAGCCTGCTGGCCTGTATGGCCTCTGCCCATAAGCTTTAGAAAGTCGTCATTAAAACTTTGTATGCCCAGGGATAGTCGGTTAAGGCCCATGGCCTTGTATTTATAAGCCTTTTCAAAAGTTACATCGTCGGGATTTAATTCTAGGGATATTTCGCTAGCAGGGTCTACTGTAAAATTAGAAAAGACCGCCCTATGTATCTCTTCTAAAAGTTCCACTGGCAGGTAGGAGGGGGTCCCCCCTCCATAGAAGATAGTGTCTAGTTCAGTCTTTCCATATTTTTTATTAAATAACTTTATTTCCCCGATTAGGCTTTCTACATAGGCTTCCATCCTCTTTTCTTGATAGGGAAAGGCTAGGAAGTCGCAATAGTAGCAGGTGTAGGGACAAAAAGGTATGTGTATATATAGGCCTCTAGTCTTCGTCATATTTGAGAACTGAAAGGAAGGCACTTTGAGGAACTTCAACTGCTCCAACCTGTCTCATCCTCTTCTTACCCTCTCTCTGCCTTTCCAGAAGCTTCTTCTTCCTACTTACGTCTCCACCATAGCACCTAGCAGTTACGTCCTTTCTAAGAGCTCTGATTGTCTCTCTAGCTATAATCTTAGAGCCTATTGCTGCTTGTATTGGAATGGCGAACTGGTGTCTTGGGATCTCCTCCCTTAACCTTTCAACTATTGCCCTACCCCTTTCCTCTGCATTTTCAGAGTGGATAATCATAGACAAGGCATCTACCGGCTCTTCGTTGATTAGAATATCCAACTTGATTAATTTTGATGGCCTGTACTCTAAAAGTTCATAGTCTAGGGAGGCGTAGCCTTGAGTTCTAGATTTTAAGGCATCGAAGAAATCGTAAATAACTTCGTTTAAAGGCATCTCGTAATGGAGGGTTACCCTGTTTTGATCCAAGTAGACCATGTTGACATACTGGCCTCTTTTTTCCTGGCATAGCTCCATAATCCTACCTACATAGTCTTGGGGAGTCATTATCTCGGCCTTTACTATAGGCTCTTCTATAAAGTCGATTTCAGTCGGATCTGGGAAATTAGTCGGGTTTTGAACGTCGATAACCTCTCCGTCATTCTTGTGAACCTTGTAGATTACAGAAGGTGATGTGGCGATAATGTCTAGGTCAAACTCCCTATCCAATCTTTCCTGGATAATCTCCATATGTAGGAGGCCTAAGAAACCACACCTAAATCCATAGCCTAGGGCTACAGATGTTTCAGCTTCAAAGGTTAGAGATGCGTCATTTACTTGG
>CAZFXW010000098.1:0-3888 GCA_964523385.1 uncultured Peptoniphilaceae bacterium
GCCTTACATTCTCACTTATAGCTTTAAAGACTATAGACACAGAGATTAAATACACTGATATTATCAACAAGTATGCAGAAGAGTACAATGCAGACCCAGTTATGATAGCTTCTATTATTAAGGTAGAGTCGGATTTTAATACAGACGCTGTCTCCAATATGAATGCCAAGGGCTTGATGCAGATTCTACCAGACACTGGTGAGTGGATAAGCGAGAGGTTGGAAGAGGACTACCATGACGATTGGCTCCACGATCCGGACTATAATATCAAGCTAGGAACCTTTTATTATGAATACCTTTATGAGCACTTTGGCACAGTAGAGCTGGCGTTAAGCGCTTATAATGGAGGTATGGGTAATGTTGAGGGCTGGCTGTCAGACCCAAACCATGCCTTTAAGGGAGACAATATAGAGGAAATTCCATTTACTGAAACAAGAAACTATGTTAAAAAGGTTTTGGACAACTATGACAATTACCAGATGTTCTACGGTAGTGAGCTACCTGATGAGGCTGAGTTCGATAAAAAGCTATCTCTTTTCTGGAAGAATTACAAATCCTTTGTCAGGGAACTGGCTAAAGGCTTTTAATTTGTAAAAAAATTTCAGAAGTATTATAATGTTATTAATTAAGAGCTTTCCTCGGGAAGGCTCTTAATCTTAAAGTGCGAAAAGTCAAAAATATAACAAATTTTACTACCTTGATTATTTTTCTACAATCTGTTATAATAAATTTACTTAATTTCTAAGCAGAAGTGGTGGAATTGGTAGACACGCTACCTTGAGGGGGTAGTGAGAGCAATCTCATGGGGGTTCGACTCCCCCTTTCTGCACCATTTTGTAAAAAAATAGAAAAGGTGGTAAATATGGCTCTTGAAAAGTTAAGTTTCAAAGGTGGGATACATATTGATGACCACAAGGATTTAACCAAGAGAATTAAGACCAGCTTGGGTAAGGAGCCTGAAAGGGTTACCATTGCCTTATCTCAACACATAGGGGCTGAGTGCCAACCCTTAGTCAAACGTAGGGATTTGGTCAAAGTAGGTCAAAAAATTGGTGAGTCCGAGTCCACACTATCTGCACCGGTCCACTCCAGTATTTCTGGGGAAGTGGAATCTGTAGCTAGTGTAGTGACACCTAGCGGAGTGAAATGCGATGCTATTACTATCGTCTCCGACGGTGAAAACACATTGGGCTATGAAGTGGTCGATAGGGACTATGAGGATTTAAGTCCAGAGGAGATAGTCGCTATCATCAGAGAAGCTGGGATTGTTGGACTTGGAGGAGCAGCATTTCCAACGGCTGTTAAGTTAAGTCCACCTAAAAACAATCCAATAGATACAGTGCTAGTTAATGGCGCCGAATGCGAACCCTTTTTAACCGCAGACCAAAGAATTATGGAAGACCAACCAGAGGAAATCATGATTGGTCTGAAGATCGCCATGAAGGCGGTTGGTGCCAAAGAGGGTTTTGTTGCAATTGAGGAAAACAAACCCGCAGCCATAACGGCTATGAGGAATGTAGCTCTAGACCATGAAGGTATAGAGGTTGCTACCTTAGTACCTAAGTACCCACAGGGTGATGAGAAAAGGTTAATCAACGCAGTCTTAGACAGGGTTGTGCCAGCAGGCGGGCTGCCGATGAACGTAGGAGTTGTAGTAATCAACGCCTATACTCTATACGCCATCTACGAAGCTGTGGTCAAGGGCAAGCCTCTTTACGAGAGGATTGTAACAGTAACAGGAGAGGGTGTTAATAAGCCTCTTAACCACAAGGTTAAGGTTGGGGTCGATTTAAAGTATCTCTTTGAAGAAGCTGAGGGCTTTAAATCGGATCCAGGTCTGATTATCGTTGGAGGACCGATGATGGGAACGGCCCAGTCATCTCTAGAAGCTCCGGTAACAAAGGCTGTAGGTGGGGTAATCGTTTTTTCTCAGGAAGAGATAAATAGAATAAAGCCGACAGCCTGTATCCAGTGTAAGAGGTGTGTGAAAGCCTGTCCTGTAGGATTGTCTCCTGCCTTTTTAGAGCTTATGATAACTCATGACGCTTTTGAAAGGGCTAGGGATGAGAGTATCCTAGACTGTATCGAGTGTGGTTCTTGTTCTTACATCTGTCCATCTAGAAGGCCTCTAATAGAGACTATTAGGATGGGTAAGACAGATGTTAGAAAGAGCATCCACAGGGGTTAGGAGGAATTATGGAAAACAATATTCATGACAAGACAAATGAAGTCAGTGTAGACGGTTTACTCACTGTTTCGGCTGCTCCTCACCTAAGAGTTAAGGAAAACACTTCCAGATTAATGCTGGACGTAATAATAGCATTGCTTCCAACGTCGCTAGTGGGAGTTTACTTTTTTGGTTTGAGAGCGCTCTTGATAATACTTGCGTCAATTATTAGTGCAGTGATTTCAGAAGCTATCTGCCAAAAGGCTTTGGGTAGGGAAATCTCTATTAGGGATAACTCAGCCATAGTTACAGGTCTATTGCTAGCCCTTAACGTGCCAGTAGGGCTGGAAATTTGGAAGGTAGTTTTAGGTTCGGTATTTGCCATAGTTGTAGTTAAGCAGTTCTTTGGAGGACTGGGTGCTAACTTTATGAACCCAGCTCTGGCGGCCAGGGCCCTTTTGATGGCGTCATTTGGTGCCGATATGGCAAGGTTTACTGCACCACATACGGATTTAGTAACCATGGCAACTCCTTTATCAGGTGGAGAGATGCCAGCGATTATGGATTTACTTATTGGTAATATGGCCGGAACCATTGGAGAGGTTTCTAAGATAGCTATATTAATCGGAGCTATTTACCTACTGGTCAAAAAGGTTATAGACCTTAGGATACCAGTGGCTTACATAGGAACTACAGCTATTCTGCTCCTAATCTTTGGAGAGGGCAGCCAAGTTATAAATCACTTACTTACAGGAGGACTTTTACTAGGTGCCTTCTTTATGGCAACAGACTATCCAACGTCACCAGTTACTACTAGAGGCCAGTTAATTTACGGAGTAGGCCTAGGTATACTGACTGTAGCCATAAGGCTATTTGGAGGATATCCAGAGGGAGTATCCTATGCCATACTTATTATGAACATATTCGTACCGATTATAGATATGACCAACAAGCCAAAGGTATTTGGAAGGGGTGGTGAGAATGCTTAAGAAAACATTAAATCTTGCCATTAGACTACTTATAATAACTGCAGCAGCAGGCCTGGTCCTAGCCTTTATCAACGCCAAGACTAGCCCTATCATCGAGGAAGCTAATGCTAAAAAGCTGGCTGAGTCTATGGTAGATGCATTTCCAGCTGCTGAGGATGTAGAGCCGATAGATGTTGATTTAACTGACTCTATGGTCCAAGAAGTATTTAAGATTGGCATCGGTGGCCAAGACGTAGGCTATGTCTACAGAGTTATGGCCAGAGGAGGCTATGGTGGACCTATCGAGTTTATCGCCGGTATTGGTAATGATGGAGAGGTCAAGGGCTTTAAGGTCCTTAACCACTCAGAGACGCCAGGTTTTGGAAGTCACTGTGAAGATCCAGAGTTTAGCCAAGGGATCACTGGAGTTAGGAATGAAACAGAGCTAACTGCAAGCAAGGATCCTGCTGGAGATAGCGAGATTATGGCCATCACCGGTTCAACTATTACAACAAACGCCATCCTGGGCGGCTTAAACCAAGCGGTTTCTCTATCTAGAGAGCTACAATAGGAGGGCATATGAGAAAATTATTTTTCAATGGAATATTTGTGAATAACCCAGTAATAGTCCAGCTGGTAGGACTCTGTTCTGTACTGGCTATTACTACAACAGTTGAAAATGCACTGGGAATGGGTGCTGCGGTAATCTTCGTACTGACCTGTTCTAACATTGTAATTTCACTACTTAGAAAC
>CAZFXW010000099.1:0-3731 GCA_964523385.1 uncultured Peptoniphilaceae bacterium
TCTATTGATTACTTCAGCGACGATGTATTCTTCCATTTCACTGCGCCTGCGGTCGTGTTTTTTCGTCTCCACATAGCCCTTGACTAGGATTTTATCTCCTTCTTTAAAATGGCTCATAGATTTTATGTCTCTAACTACTAGTTCAGGGAAATTTTCCCTTATCTCATCGCTAGTTTCTACTGTAGCAATCCATCCCCCACTGTCCCGTTCATCCATGGCTGTGATTTTACCTCTAATCAGAACCTGATTTAGATCTCCGGTGTAGCTTGGTGAAAATTCTTGTGTAAAGGCTTCTTCTATTGTGTAGGCTGGCACTAGTTCTTGACCAACTATATTAGATCCCACCCTTCGGACCCCTTGAAGGTTGCTCCAATCGTAGGACTGCATCCTAGCCCTTACAAAGACAAAGTCCCCTCTGGAATAGGACTTATACTTTTCCACATCTTGTCTAAAAAAGTATACTCTGGGAAAGTTAAATCCCCTGTCTGGATCTCCGTATCTGGTCATTATAGTAAATTGGAGGATACTCTCTATTCCCATTTTGTTAATCCTTACAAATTTATTAACTATTTCACCGTTAATTAGAATTTGGTTAAAATTTCCCATGGTTATCCTCCGTTTTTACTAAAAAGGCCTGATCCGCTATAATCGACTGGTAAAAACGATTAATAGGCTGGCCTCCGTCTCTAGCATTAATTGTCCTTAAATTAGTCCTAATATGGCCAAAAAAGGCCACAAAGTCCCCTAGTTGGATATTTTTAAGGCTTTGGTTTGTATCGTCAAAGGAGGTTATCCTAGGTAGTTGGTACCCTTTACTGTTTCAATTTCCAGCCTGACTGCCAGGACATCCCTGTTGTCATTTGGATTCCAAAACTCTATGACTCTGCCACCGATTATGGCTTGATTTAAATCTTGTATGATTATCTTTTCGGCCAAATCTTCCATAGCCTCTTCAATACAGTTTACATATTCTAGCTTAAGTCCTACTAGTGTTGACGGATAAATGTAACTACCACCTGCCCTTTCTATCTTCCTGGCTTCCAGATATCCTTCTATTCTAACCCTATCCCCCACAGCCAGGCTTTCGTATATGCTAATATCTCCCTTAAAGGCCACTCTCGGATAGGCGTAACCAATTTTCCTTCCACTGGAACTGGTCTTTAAATGAACCATAAGTTCTTGCTCTGGTGGAAGGGTCATAATTATCTCTTCGATGACTCCCTGGAGCCTTACATAATTTCTGTCAGTATATTTATCGCAAATCATTTTAACCTCTCATTAGAAGAATCTAATTTCATCTCTATCAATTATTCCCTAACCCTAATACTACAATAAGTAGATATATAACACAAATTATTAAGCTAAAAACATTAGCATAAGGAGAAATATTATATATAATACTAGTAACACGAAGGGGTAGTAGGAAATGATAGATTTTAGGAGATTGCTAAAGTACATAGTTATCGGCCTGGTGATTTCCCTTAGGATATTTTGGGCCTATTATACTGCCTATGATTTTCAGCCTAGAGAATCTTATGTCCAGATTTTTAGCATGGAGATTTACAAGTTGGTCAGAGGATCTGACGAATACTTAGGCCAGGCTAATAAGAAGAACCTAGCCCTAGTTATCTTGATAATGACTGGAATCATAACTGGTTTTTTAGTAGCTTTGGAAAAGTTAAGGAAAAGTTAATATTCTATAAAAAAATCCTGGAAATTATATAACTTTCAGGATTTTTATTAGCTTAAATTTTATTCCCTATGCTGGTTAAGTTTGTCCATAACTTCTTGAGGTAGAAGGGGCCTTAGCTCCTTGCCCTCTTCTATATCGCTGTAGTAGGCATCTATGGTCATTTCTATAGCCGGCTCAGGTAGTTTAAACATCTGGGCCATTATTCGCCTATAGCCGTCGGGAGAAATATTGGAAACTATGTCCTCATATAGGCGATGGTCCGAATAGACTACTAGCTCTTCATCTCTCTTACTATCGGCTATCTTTACATGCTCTCTTTCATTCTTACTTGTCATTTACATCATCCTTATCCTTTATATTGATTATAATTATATTACAAATCTCAGATTACCACCATGAAACCAGCTAGTTAGACAAAAGGTTTTTTTAGATATATAATCAAGTTACTTAATAATAATATTAAGATTATTAAGTATTGAACAGGTGATTCATAAAATTAGGAGGAGTATATGAGAAAGTTATTAGCATTTTTACTTATTGGAATGGTCCTGCTAACTGGTTGTGGCCAAGATAAGGTGGTTACTGAGAAAAAGGTCGACCAGGTTAAGACAGAGGCCAAGACAGAAACTGAAGCTAAAGTAACTGAAACTACTGAAACTACAGAAGTCACCGAGCTTACTGAACAAACTTATGCAGCTGAAAGCGAAGTTACTAGCGAGGAAACAGAGGAAATATATCCACCAGAAGACAATGTGTCAGCTGAGGAAATCCTAATCGGAAAAAACATGGTCTTTCCTGGTTTTGACATGACAATTATAAGCTATGAAATCGCAGAAGATGAGTTTGGAGAGAAGGCCCTTATCGTAAACTATGAGTGGAAAAACACTGGAGAAATGGCTGTTCTTCCCCACACTACTTTCAACTTTACAGGCTTCCAAAATGACAAGCAAACCAATGCTCTGGCTAACATCGAAAACTTTGCCATTGATATTAACGAAGAAGTTATCGAGCCAGGTGGGGTCTTAAACCATGGTCAAACTGTTGTTGCTATCGAAGATTTAGACTCAGCCTTTATCTTAAGACTTGAAGATTCAATGTTAGGTGAAGGTCCAGTTTATGAATCAGTGTTAAATTTAAGAGCCTTCGAATAAGGCATAGAAAAAGCTCCCTTTCTAGGGAGCTTTTTTTGTGTCTATATTTATTAGTAGATTACTACTGGCGTATTCAATTCAACATTCTCAAAAATCTCACCAGCTGCAGTCGTAGGTAAGTTAACACAACCATAGCTACCGCTGCCTTGGTAGATGCTGCCACCATAATCAGTTCTCCAAGTTGAATTGTGGATTCCCACGTCTGACCAGTTAATAGGCATCCAGTAGTCGACTTTAGCACTATAGTCAGAAGTTCCCTCTGGAACAATTCCTACAAGAGATCTATCTCTTTCCTTAGACCATATCTTGTCAACACCTGTAGGTGTGGCTACTCCCCTGCTAGGATCACCGGTAACCACTGCTGTCTCAGCAACTAGCTCGCCGTCCTTGTAGAACCACAGATACTGGTTATCTAAGCTTAGCTCGATGTAAGTATCTCCTAGGTCGTCCTTGCCCCTGACTAGACCTTCCTCAATATACTCGGGGATAATGGTAGTTGCTTCCCTCTTTTGTAGGGCTTCCATGGCCAGATCTGTGGTGGCATCAACATCCATGAGCCAACCATAAATCCCGCCTACAACCTCAATTTTATCTCCATTTGTGGTGGTAAAGGGTCTAACCGTATCTTCTCCATAGGTGTCGTATTCTATGGCCAGTTGTCTTACGAATTCATAAACCTGGTCCCTTATAGGGATAAAATCTTCCCCGTCATAGGCATAGAGGTCTAAAATATCCTCGCCGTCAATCTTTATAATATCGTCTCCCACATCAAAGCTGATTGAGATAGCGGCCAGCTTATTTAACTCCTCTACCTTTGCGATAAAGTTAGGGTCCTCTGCCCTAGCAACTGGCTCTAGGTAGACGTCTTCTAGGACTAGCTCATCCTC
>CAZFXW010000100.1:0-3686 GCA_964523385.1 uncultured Peptoniphilaceae bacterium
TCGCAATTACAACCAGCCCTACAGCCACCAGACCCCTCATCTTTATCTTCATGATGGTAATGACCATCTTCCTCTAAAAGGACATTAAAATAACTGGCCATAATCCCATTTTTGTCTCTCTTATCAAAGACCAACTCAAAGCCCCCTAGGCCTAGACCTTGAACCATGTCTACTAACTTTTCCCTGCTAGCTCCTAAATCTAGAAGAGCCCCAATCATCATGTTTCCGCTAATACCTGAAACTGAATCTATATAAAGTATCATTACCTACTCCTTTTATTAATCATAGAGGCTAAAAAGGCTGCCCCAAAGCCATTGTCAATATTAACCACACTCATGCCACTAGCACAGGAATTTATCATCGAAAGAAGAGCGGCAATCCCACCTAAGTTAGCTCCATAGCCAACAGAAGTAGGGACTCCAATTACTGGCACCTTTACCAGGCCAGTAATCACCGTAGCCAGAGCTCCTTCCATGCCCGCTATAGCAATTATTCCATTAGCACCTTCTAGAACCTCCCTTTGGTCTAGGAGCCTGTGAAGGCCCGCTACCCCCACATCATAAAGCCTCTCTACCTTATTTCCTAAAAATTCTAAAGTTCCTGCCGCCTCCTCTGCAACGGATAAATCACTAGTTCCACCAGAG
The DNA here is from genome assembly GCA_964523385.1 of uncultured Peptoniphilaceae bacterium. GTDB lineage: Bacteria > Bacillota > Clostridia > Tissierellales > Peptoniphilaceae > CAZFXW01. The sequence continues at coordinate 645 of CAZFXW010000100.1, forward strand.
GCAACCACCACATAACCGTCAGCCATCTGAACCCTTTCATTTTCAAGCCTGATTAACCTACCCATTTCATTGTATTTGGCCTGGGGAAATTCTTGGGCTACCCTTTGATAAAGCTCCCTAGATGCCCTAGTTCCCAAAACATTGGATCCCTTCTTGTCCATGGACCTGACGATTTCAACTACATGCTCAATCTCCTTACCCTCGCAATAGATAACCTCTGGTTCACCCGTTCTCAAGGCCCGGTGATGGTCGACCTTAGCAAAACCCAAATCCTCATAGGGTAGAGTCTTTAGTTCGGCTAAGGCATCCTCTAGACAAAGCCGGCCTTCCTTATAAGACTCAAGAATTTTTTTGATATCACACTCTCTCATCTAAAACCTCATTTAAACTTCCGCTCATAAATCCCCTCAAATCTAAGGATATATAGGTAAAGTAAGAAGCAAAGAAAGACAATATCTCCTCCTTCTTTTCCAGAGCCCTCTCCATCTGACTAGGCTCTAACTCAATCCTAGCAACTGGTCCGTGGTGGCGGACCCTTAAATTAGAAAAACCTATCTCCTCTAAAAATCCTTCACAGGCTTGAACAGTCTGGAGTTTTTCTAGGCTAATCTCATCTCCATAGGGAATCCTAGATGCGCTACAGGCCTTAGAAGGATAGTCCCAAGTTTCTAAGCCCATAGCCTTAGAAACTTCTCTAATTTCATCCTTAGTCAGACCTGCTTCTAACAAAGGACTAGCAACTCCCAACTCTCTAATAGCCACCATTCCAGGCCTATAATCCCCTAAATCAGAGTAATTAGAGCCTTCAACAACTTTGTCAAATCCATTACTTCTAGCTTCTGCGATTATATTTTTAAAAATCTCCATCTTGCAAAAATAGCACCTTTCAGCTGAGTTGGCCACAAACTCTGGTATGTCTAAAACAGACATTTCTATTACTCGATGATCAAAGCCTTGGGCCAATCTCTGGCCAAAAGCCAACTCATCCTCTGTAGTTACCTCTGAAAAAAGAGTAATAGGAAGAATATTTTCCCTACCCAGCACATCTCCTACAAAGTGGAGTAAGAAAGACGAATCAACTCCTCCCGAGTAAGCCAATGCTACCCTCTCATATGAAGATAAAATTTCCCTTAACTTTTTTAATTTAGCTTTCATCTCCACCTCCTTTTAAAATTATATAAGATAAACCTTGGTTCATCTAGTTTTATTTACCAACAGATCCTCCATCATATTGACATTAACTGGCTCGTTTTATAACATTAGAGTATTAATCTGAAAAAGAGGTGTATCTATGATTTTCATTAGACGACTACTACTATTAATTGGCGCATTATTCTGCATTGCCTTTGCAGTTACCTTAGCGGTGAAGGCAGCCTTAGGAATTTCACCAGTAAGCTCAAATCCCTTTGTACTTAGCAACATTCTTCCCTTTAGCTTCGGGCAAATGGTTATGGCCTTCCAGTTCTTATTCGTAATCTTTCAAATTTTACTGCTAAAGAGAAACTTTCCACCAGTTCAACTATTCCAAGTGCCTCTGGCCATCGTACTAGGACTTTTCCAAGACCTTACCGATGCCCTAATGGTAAACTTTAATCCTGAGACTATGGTAGCTAGGCTAGTTACAATCTTAGTTTCATCGGTAATCATAGCTATTGGAATATCAGCCGAATTGAAAGCCGGCCTACTAGTCCTTCCTTCAGACGGATTTTTAGCTGCTCTTTCAACTAGACTAAAAAGACCAGTATCTACTATTAAAACAATCCAAGACATTGTTTTCGTGACGATAGCCACCAGCCTTTCCCTAATTTTCTTAGGCAGAATCCAAGGTATTGGGATAGGAACTGTAATCTTCGCCCTCCTAGTTGGGCCAGTTATCGGTTTTATTAGATCAAAGACCAAATTAATCCAGCTAATGGAGGCCTTCATAGGCGAATCTGAAGATAAAAAAATAGAAGTTTAAAATAAAGACAAAAAAAATGGGGATTACTCCCCATTTTTTATGTCCTAATTCCACCTAAATTCTCAGCAATATCACCGTAGACTAGATAATCTGCCCTTTTATCCACTTGAGTAGACTCCATATTCATCAGTATAAGCTTATCTCCACCATAGTAATCCAAAAGGCCTGCCGCTGGATAAACTACAAGAGAAGAGCCACCAACAATAAACACATCGGCCTTCCTAATAAAATCTATGGCCCTAGCAAAGTTTTCCTCATCTAGAGGCTCTTCATAGAGAACTATGTCAGGCCTAACGACTCCCGAACAACTCTCACATTTAAAGAGACCTGGTACAGTCATTACCTGGTCCAAGCTATAGGTTTGGCCACACTCTTGACAATAGTGGTCGATTAAATTTCCATGAACCTCAATAACCTCTTTTGAACCCGCCATTTGGTGAAGGCCATCGATATTTTGAGTAATAACCGCCTTCACCTTCCCTTCTTCCTCTAGCTTGGCCAGGGCCAAGTGGGCAGGGTTTGGTTTGGCGTCAGGAAAAATTAGATTTTCCTTGTAGTAGCGAGAAAAACCATCGGGATTTTCCCTAAAGTAAGTCCTACTTAGCAAATACTCAGGCCTATGACCCATCTTTTCTATGGCTTCATTTAAGCCTTTTTCCGACCTAAAGTCGGGGATTCCCGAAGCCGTCGAAACACCAGCCCCTCCAAAAAATACGATATTGTCTGAATCTTCTATAAGTTCCCATACTTCATTTAAATTAACAGAAATTTCAATCCCCTCCCCTAACCCAATCCCCTCTAAGGATTGAGTATATCTCTAAGTCTTCATATACTCCATTTAATTTATATTCTTCGGCTAGGACCCCTTCTTTGAAAAATCCCAGCCTCTTCGCAACAGCAGTAGACTTCTCATTTCTAGGGACAGCCCTAATACTAATTTTATTTAGGCCATAGGACCCAAAACCAATATCTACCATGTTCCTGACAAAATTCGTAACAACCCCTGCTCCAGAATGGTTCTGGCAAATCCAGTATCCAATCTCACCCAAGTCATTTTGCCTGTCAATGTAAAGACCTACCAT
>CAZFXW010000101.1:0-3608 GCA_964523385.1 uncultured Peptoniphilaceae bacterium
CCATTTCCTTACCCTTAAGCTGGTCAAGGACAGTGTACTCTCTAGCTTCACCTACAGCCTGGTCAGCTAGGGCTTTGGCTAGGTACAGAATCTCACCATCTACCTCAATCTTTAGGTAATCAACCTCTGGATTTACCGCCAGAGCCGTATTTGAAGGCAAAGTCCATGGAGTTGTGGTCCAGGCCAACAGGTACTCATCTGCATCGGTCCTCTTAAACTTAACATAGACTGATTCTGTGGTTATCATCTCATAGCCTTGGGCAACCTCATGAGATGCTAAGCCGGTACCACACCTACCACAGTAGGGTAAAATCTTAGCTCCCTTGTAGATTAGTCCCTTTTCATTCATCTGGTCTAAAAGCCACCAAACCGATTCAATATAGTCATTCTCTAAAGTAATGTAAGGATTATCCATATCGGCTAAGAAAGCCATTCTCTCCGACATATCTCTCCAAGCCTTTTCGTAAGTAAAGACCGACTTCTTACATTCTTCGTTAAACTCGGCAATACCATAGGCTTCGATTTCGGCTTTATTTTTTAAGCCTAGCTTTTTTTCAACCTCAATCTCAACTGGTAAGCCATGAGTATCCCAACCAGCTTTTCTCTCAACCCTATAACCCTTCATAGTCTTATACCTACAAGTGGCATCCTTTAGAGTCCTTGAAATAACGTGATGAATCCCTGGCTCTCCGTTAGCCGTTGGAGGTCCATCGTAGAAAACATAGGTATTGTGCTCTGGCCTGGTCTCAACAGACCTGTGGAGAAGATCAATCTCCTCCCAATACTTACTAGTTTCCTGCTCCTGAGTTTTTACTGAATCCTTAGAAAAATCTTCAAATATCATAACATCATCCTTCTCTATAAAATAAAAAAAGCCCCTAAAACAAGGGACGAATAATCGCGGTACCACCACTTTTGCAGCAAGCTGCCTCTTTAAGACTGTAACAGAGTCACTGGACTAGCTTTCACTAGCCTGCTCTAGGCCGATTTTCACATAGGATTTCAACCGATGCCTTCCACCAAACGCATCTCGCTAAGGCCTTCCTCCTAGCTACTCTTCCCTTCATCGCAGTTATAACAATTATATAGTAAAAATCAAGGAGAGTCAAAATCCAAAGACCCTTGCCAGACCTTGTTCCATTAAATAAAATCAGGTAAACAAGTTAATCTGAAGGAGGACCAATGAATGACCTAGATATACTTATAGAAAAATCCCTAGCAGCTGATGAGCTAACCCTGGCTGATACCTTAATCTTAGAGGACTATTCCCTAAATCAGCCAATCTCCACCGCTGACCAATTCCGCCAAAGGACTATGGAAACTTCCTTTGACCTTTCTACCATAATGAATATAAAAAGCGGAGCCTGTAGTGAGAACTGTGGCCGGCTACCGAATCCTCCTGCCCCCCTCCTATATTAGACTGGCTGGAGACAGAGGCTTAATGGATGATAGAAGACTTGGGCTTTGAAATAAAAAAGTACAGTTAAGCCCTAAGAAATTTCTTAACCAAATTAATCAGGCTCAAATAAAAAACCCAGCCTTTCGGCTGGGTTTTTTGTTAATTAAAATACTGGAGTTACTGCTCCTTGGTATCTTTCTTCGATTATTTGCTCAGCCTTTGGTGAGTTAAGAACCTCCATAACCTTTAGGTAAACAGGATTGTTCTCTTCTCCTTCCCTAACTGCGACGATATTTGAGTATGGAGAGTTGTCTCCCTCAACAATCAAACCGTCATCTCTTGGGTTTAGGCCTGCATCTACTGCAAAGTTAGCGTTGATAATTCCACCATCAACATCCATATAGGTTCTAGCAATGTTTGCAGCGTCAAGCTCAGTAATCACTAAATTCTTTGGATTATCTACGATATCGTTAACCGTTGCTTCTAAGTCTCCTGGCTTGTCTAATTTAATCAAACCTGCATCTTCAAGGATAATTAAAGCCCTAGCTCCGTTGGTAACGTCGCTTGGAATGATAATCTCAGCTCCATCTGGTAACTCATCGATTGAAGTGTACTTGTCTGAGTAAAGAGCCATTGACTCAACGTGAACCTTTCCGATTGAAACTAGGTGAGTTCCGTGCTCAGCATTAAAATTATCTAGGTATGGTTGGTGTTGCATAAAGTTCATATCCAGATCACCGTCTTCTAAAGCAAGGTTTGGCTGTACGTAGTCGTCTATAACTACGATATCCATTTTGATGCCTGCCGCTTCGAACTCATCAGCCAACGCCTCAACAATTTCTGCGTGTGGTGCTGGAGATACTCCTATAGAAACCGATTCAACTCCTTCAAGCTTATCGATTTCACTTTCCACCTTATCCTTAGCATCTTTTGCTTCACTCTTAACATCATCTTTAGCCTTTTCAACGTCGCTGACTACATCGTCTTTAACGTCCTTAGCGTCTTGCTTAGTAGTTTCTGAACAACCTACTAGAACAAGGGCAAGAGCTAATACCACTAATAATATTCTCTTCATTTTTTCCCCCTTATTTTTTGTCGACGATCTTCGCCGCATTTATTCCTATAAATTGGATCACCTGAACGAGTATAACGATAATTATACAAGCAACCCAAAGTATATCCAGTTGATTTCTTTGGTATCCATACCTAATTGCTATATCTCCCAGTCCACCACCGCCAATTAAACCAACAATAGCCGACAGACCCACAAGATTTATCAAGGTCATTGTGGCCGATGAAATTAGCTTAGGCAGGGACTCTCTAATAACAACCTTGGATACTATGGCCCAAGTGTTGGATCCCATTGACCTAGCTGCCTCGATTAAACCTCTTTCAACCGAGTTAAAGTCTCCTTCAAAAAGCCTAGCTAAAAAAGGTATAGCTGATACAGTCAGCGGTATAATTGAAGCCACCGTTCCAATCCTCTTGCCGACGATAAACTTAGTCAGTGGCATAACCAACAGCATCAAAACTACAAAAGGTAAGGACCTAAGGACATTAATAATCCCATCTAAAACCCTGTAAACCTCTAGCCTTTCAGATAAGCCCCTTCTTTGAGTGACATATAGGGTGATTCCCAAGGGCAGTCCAACCACAACTGCTATAACAAAAGACACTCCAACCATCAAGAGAGTATCTGGAATAGCAGGTCCAACAATCTTCATTATTTCCTTCATCTTATCTCCTCAACCACTACTTTTTCGGCTAATTTTCTCACAGTTTCATCGATATCAGCTGGTTCGCCATCAATCTCTAGGATCAAATAGCCGACTTTTTCGTCAGATCGAACTGTGTTCATATTTCCCGAGATAATATTTACAGAGCACTTAGAGCTCTTCATCACTTCGTTAATAATAGGCTGGGTAGTGTTCTCTCCCTTAAAGTTTAGCTGGAAAATCCTCCCGTGAAAATCTGCTGGATTGAAGATATCCTCATCTACATATCCCGGTAGAGATCTTATAAAGGACTTAGTCCTATCTGTTTTAGGGTTGTTGAAAATATCCTCTACATCCCCTTCTTCGATAACAGCTCCCCTTTCCATCACCGCTATCCTATCACAAATATTCTTAGCTACCTCCATTTGGTGGGTTATTAAAACCACAGTCATACCAAACTTATCCACTGAACTTTTTAATAGATTTAATATCTG
>CAZFXW010000102.1:0-3569 GCA_964523385.1 uncultured Peptoniphilaceae bacterium
GATTCGCTGCAGAGTCTGGCTCAGATGATTTTTCTTCCAGTCGAGTTGGGCTTGATAGTCCATATCTAGGATCTGACAGCCGCCGCATTCGGGAAAGTCGGGACAAGGACTAGCCACCCGAAACGGTGATGATGTGATCAAGGTTGTTGTCCTTGATGATTTGTCTGGATTGGATGGCCATGTTGGAGAATTCCATCTATAGAGAAAACTTGAATAAAGGATAGAATGAGTAAATGACTTACAGCGAAAACTTTCTTAGCTCCAGCCTTAATGTGCTTTGACAAACCTTCTCTGTCAGTAAAGGCTCCTGTAGCATCGATAACAAGCTCTACTCCCAGCTCTTCCCATGGAAGTTTTTCTGGATCTCTTTCTGAAACAATCTTAATGGTCTTGCCATTAATAGTTACTTCTCCGTCTCCAATTTCGATTTCTCCGTCAAATTTGCCGTACAGAGAGTCGTACTGGAATAGTCTCATTTCACCTTCTATTTCACCAGTAAGGTTAATAGCTACTAAATCTAAACCCTCTGGTTGCTCTTCTAACATAATTCTAACTACTTCTCTACCAATTCTTCCAAATCCACTTAATGCAACCTTCATATACAGTCCTCCTGTTTAAAAATAATTCAATAATCCTACGGGCATGGCCCTCTCCCTCTATTATAACATCAAATCATTAAAATAGAAAAACTAGCCCTCTAGAAGCTCCTTGGCTTGCTTAACTACATTATCAACAGTAAAGCCAAATTTTTCAAAAAGCACATTTCCTGGCGCCGATTCACCAAAGCTATCCATTCCTATAATAACCCCATCTTTGGCATATCTCTCCCAGCCAAACTTGTTAGATGCCTCAATAGTAATCCTCTTAGTCATGGTCGCCGGCATAACCGACTCCTTATACTCATCTGACTGTTTTTCAAAAACCTCCCAGCTAGGAATTGACACAACTCTAGAGCCAATACCCTCCGCTCCAAGCCTATCTGCTGATTCCATAGCCAAAGCAACTTCCGAACCGCTGGCGATAATCAGTAAATCCTCGCCTCCGGCAAACTCTTCAACCACATAGGCTCCCTTTTCTGCCCTTCTTCCCCTTTGAGAGAGTAGAGGGACACCTTGTCTAGTTAAGGAAAGGGTAGTTGGTCCGTCATTTAGTACTGCATACTTCCAAGCAGCCGCCGTTTCCACCGGATCTGCTGGTCTGAAATTAGTTAAATTTGTGATTCCCCTAAGCATAGACTGTTGGGAAATTGGTTGGTGGGTTGGCCCATCTTCACCTACTCCGATAGAGTCGTGGGTTAGGATATAGATAACCTTTTGTCCCATTAGGGCCGATAATCTAAGGGCTGGCTTTAAATAGTCAGCAAAAACTAGGAAAGTAGCTACATAGGGTAAAAGTCCTCCGTGTAGGGCCATTCCATTGGCTACCGCTGCCATTGCATGTTCCCTTACTCCATAATGGATATTTGTTCCCGAAAAGTTACCCTTGTGGAAGTAGCCCCTGTCCTCCATTACAGAGTTATTAGATGGTCCAAGATCTGCTGAACCACCCATTAAGCCTGGTATATGCTTGGCTAGCCTGTTTAAGACTATGCCGGAGGCTGCTCTAGTGGCCATATCTCCATCAAAGTCAAAAAATTCATCTGAGTCCAGGAAATCTTGGGCAAAATCTCCCTTGATTCTAGCCCTAAATTCTTCAAATTTATCTGGGTTATACTTGTGGTACTTCTCGAGCTTTTCATTCCACTGGGCTTCCTTTTCTCCAGCCTCTTTGCCGAAGGCCTCCATAGCCGTCTTAACCTCTTCAGGCACTGTAAATTCTGCATAGTCCCAGCCTAGGGCTTCCTTAAAGCTGGCCAGTCCTTTCTCTCCCAGAGGGGCTCCGTGGGCTGCTGCCGTATCTGCTACAGGCGTATCTTGGCCGATTATAGTTTTTACCTCTATCATGGCCGGTCTTGATGTCTTCTTGGCTTTTTCAATAACCTCTTTTATCATAACCATATCATTGCCATCCTCGACTAAGAAAGTATCCCAGCCTAGGGCCTCATATCTCTTTAGCACATCTTCTGTAAAGGCAATGTCAGTTCTGCCTTCTATTGTAATGTTATTTGAGTCATATAGGACAATCAGCTTAGAAAGTCCCAAGGTCCCAGCTAAGGAAGATGCTTCTTGGGTGATTCCCTCCATCAAGCACCCGTCACCTACCAAAGCATAGGTATAGTGGTCTACAAGTTCTATATCTGGGGTGTTATAGGTTGCAGCTAGGTTGGCCTCTGCCATAGCCATTCCTACAGCCATAGCCATTCCCTGGCCTAATGGACCTGTAGTAGCCTCTACGCCAGCCGTATATCCATACTCTGGATGGCCGGGAGTCTCTGAACCCCACTGTCTAAAATTCTTTAACTCCTCCATCTCTAAATCATAGCCAAAGACGTGAAGTAGGGAATACAAAAGGGCTGATCCGTGGCCTGCAGAAAGGACAAACCTATCTCTATTAAACCAACTTGGATTTTTGGGGTTGTGATTCATCACATCCGAAAACAAGGTGTAGGCCATGGGAGCTGCTCCAATTGGCAGACCTGGGTGACCGGACTTGGCCTTTTCGATCTGCTCCGCTGACAACACCTTAAGGGTATTTATACACAATTCACTAATATTCATCAGTACCTCCTCCCCTAGATTTTAACAATTTAGTTCCCTTGGTTCAAGTTCTCTTCCAAGTCTATCTATTAATCAGTAGGTCTTTATGCCTTCAGCAGTTAAAATTTCATTCTGTAAATACTTCTCATGGCCCACTGTAAGCTCTCCATCAGCTGTAGTTGCTCGGTTTTCTACCCAAACATCCAGGCCTTCCTCTGGGTAAAGGGTATAGTGATTTTGAACTTCCTCCTTAGGCGCTCTTTTGAAAACCGTTGGCCTAAAGATAACTCCGCAACAGGTGCTAGTTGAGTATAATTCTATAGTAATAACCTTTATATCTTCCCTAGATATATATTCCTTAGCATCGGGTGTAATATTAATTTTCATGTCTAACCTCCTTCAAATACCTATCTTCATTTATTTATACCCTTTATAGAAAATGCCCTAACTAGCCCATTTGACAGCAACACATTGCTGTGATAGTATATCCATTAATGTAATATTCAATGTAAGCATGAGGCCGCGGTAGCCAAGAGTAGGAAACGAAAGGGGTTATCGCCGAGGCGATTTATCGTTGGGACCACTTTTAATAGGAGTGGTACTGTCTTGCAGGGGATGCCCGTCTTCTGCCTGGTGTGCTTCTTACATTGGGGCAGAAGGAAAATCATGTGCCTTTTGCTCATGATTTTTTTGTTTTTAAGGAGATGTTATTATGAAACTTCAAGGGAATATGAAGGTGGAAAATGGTAGATTGACCATTGCCGGTGCTGACCTAAGAGAATTAGCCGATGAATACTCTACTCCTCTTTATATCATGGACCAGGCCCACTTTGAAGCTAAGGCTAGAACCTTTTTAGATAACTTTAAGTCAAATCTATTCGAGGCCAGGGTTATCTACGCTTCTAAGGCTTTTTTGAATATGTATATAGCAGG
>CAZFXW010000103.1:0-3511 GCA_964523385.1 uncultured Peptoniphilaceae bacterium
TCAATAATTTCTAAATTAGAGTCGGTTTTAGTTAGTTTGCCTGCTTCAAAGTGGAAGTTTCCGTCAGTAAGCTCTTCTAGGTGAATAAGTTTGTTGATGTCAGTTCCCTTGGCAAGTTCCCTTCTAAACTTATCTAGATTAGCTTTTTCTAATCCAAGTGCATCGTCCTTCTTTAGGACTACAAAATCTTTAAGATTAGCTTTAAACTCATTGTCCTTGTTTAGGGTAACCTCTCCTAGCTTAGTCTTAGGAATGTCAACTCCACCTTCATTGAACTGGGCGTAAACAGAAATCTTTACTTCCTGTTGGGCTACTCTTTCCCACTTCTTCTCGATGTCAAGATCTAAGATTGGGAGGTAGTTAATGCCTGTTAGATTATACGTGTAGACGTCAGTGTCTCCATCTTTCTCCTGAGCTGTTTGGGCAATCTCTCTTTGAATAAAAGTAGATTCTTCTTGTCCTACTTCTTCAAGGATAAGGCTCTTGGCAAAGGCGTCTGCGTTTATATCTGCGCCTATATCGGTTAAGTTAATCCTAGTTGCCTTTTGGATAGTAAAGCTCTCAAGTGGATCCTCTCTATTTCTAATTAAAGAGCTCCAAATCTTCATTTCTACTGCAGGATTTTCTGTCCTTTGAGTAGCCCATTTCTTGGCCACTTCTAAGACAATCTTTTTCTGAGGCTCAGTGCCTTGCTTATCTTCGTTGTCTGTAGTTAAATTAGATAAGAAAAACACGCTTCCATAAGAGGCAATTCCCCCGCCTAGGTCTGCATTGTTGTCAAAAATCAAGAAAGAAGATATATCTATTGCTTCGTCAAAGTCTTCTTTAGGCATTTCACTAGTCAGAATATATGACTCACCTGGCTTTAAGTCTACAACCTTAACGATTTGTCCAGCTTCGTCAGTCCAAGTGATTTCCCCGCCTTCTGGTCCTGCAACAGCTAGGGTAATTTCCTTGCCATCTGGGCCAGCTATGTTTTTAAAGTCTACATTTTTACTTGTAGTATCAAGAGCTTTGTTGGCCACAATGTAGCCACCATATTTAGTTTTATCAATATCAGCAAAGACTGATAAGAATTGACTATCCTTGGTAGGGATATGATATACTCCGCCAGCTTCTTTAGCCGTATTCCAGTATACTGCCCCATTGGTAATTTCCAGTTTGTAAGGCTCTCCACTGCTCTCTGCCAGGTAGATTCCTCCACCTTGATCATTGGCTTTATTATTGTAAATTTTGCCCTTTATTAGCTGAGTAATCGGGTTGTTCAGATAAAGTCCGCCACCCTGGTCAGCAGTATTATTATAAATATTTCCATCCTTCATAATGAAAGTCTGTCCATATATATAAACTCCTCCACCTTGGTCGGCAGTATTATCGTGGATTTCCCCATAGTTCATAGTTAAGGTTTGTCCATCTAGGTATATACCACCACCCTGATAGGCAGTGTTTTTATAGATTTTCCCATCTTCTAGAGTGAAAGCCTGTCCATCTAGGTAAAGTCCTCCGCCTTGGTAGGCAGTGTTCTCAGTGATAGTACCACCAGTCATTGTAAATAATGGCTTATACCAGTCGGCTAACTTAACTTTGGCTTCAACTATAGCTCCTGTTTCCCTGACATAGTTATAGTAATCATCAGTAGCCACTCCACCACCTAGGACTTGGACCTTTTCGTTTAGGGGTCCGTTATTTCTGATTTCTCCATCGCTGAGTGTAAATTCTCCATTTACAAAGACTAGGACGCCACCGTGGTGAGCTGCCTTGTTACCTGTAATCGAACCGTCGAACATAGTTAGGCTCGACTGCTTTAAGTCAACTAGGTCAGTTTTTTTATCTGTTGTGTGGTTATAGTCATCTAGGTTTAGGTTTCCAACGATAATTCCTCCAACAGAGCTAAAGTTATCTTTAATAGCAATATCGTCGATTCTTCCGACAGCTCTATCGTCTATGATTATGGCACCTGCGCTGTATTTATTCGCAGTGTTGCCGTCAAGTGAAACCTTATTTCCTGAAATCTCTCCACCTTCAATAATTAAATTGGCACCCTTGGTTATGTAAAAACCACCAGCTGCAAATTCTGTAGCTTCTGAGAAGGTGTTGTTTCTTATTTTTCCACTATTAAGAGTTATATAAGTACTATCATCTGTCCCGTAAATAGGTGCAATTCTCAAGCCACCAACTATACTTTCATTTTCAAAAATTGTTCCAGATATGTTAAGGATTCCGCCCTTACTGACGGTGATAAATGAACCGCTTTCATCAGCTAGAACTTGATCTGTTCCTTGGCCGTCAAAAACTATCTGGTTGTTGCCACCATCTAAAGTTAAACTGGCACCTTTCCCTTGAATGTTGAACATTGTTATATCATTGGAAGTTGGGTTTCTCTTAAAGGTGGAAACTACCCCTTCGCTTTTGTGAATTTCTAAAGCAAGTCCTTCTGGTATTAGAAGAGTTTCATCAACTAAATATTCTGTTCCAGTTAATTTTAATATTAGACTACTTTTTCCATCTTGAAAAGGTGCATTAGCAATAGCATTTTTAAGCTCGCCAAAATTCGCCACCTGAACCGGCTCTTGGCCAAATCCTTCAAGAGGCAGCACTGTAAGCATTAGGGCTACGACCAGTAGCAGCGCTGTTATTCTTTTCATTTTCATACATCCTCTCTTTTCACATTAGCTAGTGATATTAATATAATACCCTATTATAGGCCTAGTATACCATAAGAGTCATAATGAGAATAGTTGTTTGATTTTTGTTTGTTATATTAAAAAAAGACGCCGAAGCGCCTTAATAACTGGATATTAGATTCCTCTCTCGCTCATAATAAGCTCAATTTCATCTTCATTTATGCCTATTATGGCCTCTCCCAGGTTCTTAGAAACTTCAGCTAAGACTTCTGGGTCATTGAAGTGTTGGGTGGCTTTGACTATGGCTTTGGCTCTTTTTTCTGGGTCGCCAGATTTAAAGATACCACTGCCGACGAAGACACCCTCTGCTCCTAGTTGGCATATAAGGGCTGCATCAGTTGGTGTGGCCACTCCTCCTGCTGAGAAGTTTAGAACCGGTAGCTTGCCGGTTTTCTGGACCTTTTTCAGAAGGTTGTAGGATACTTGGAATTCCTTGGCTGCGTGGAAAACCTCGTCGTCTCTTAGGGATGCCACATAGGCGATCTCCTCTTGGATAGCTCTCATATGGGTGACGGCCTGGACTATATCTCCGGTGCCTGGTTCTCCCCTGGTCCTGATCATCTTAGCTCCTTCTTCAATTCTCCTCAGAGCCTCGCTGCAGAGGCTTTTAAACTGGGCCTATGGAGAAGAGAGTGGCTATATTATAGAAGACGATTATGACAGTGAACTTAAATACTCAGGACGATCTATCCCAGCCCTTAAAAGCCTAGACCAGGAGGATAGGGTAATTATGAGTGGGAGTTTTTCTCAAACCTTAGGCTCTTTTCTGAGGATTTCCTACATGGTTTTGCCCTCTGAATTGAGGGAGAGGCTTTTGGATCTCCAAG
>CAZFXW010000104.1:0-3495 GCA_964523385.1 uncultured Peptoniphilaceae bacterium
TGAGTCGTCAGCTGAACCGAATGAACAAGTGTGAGAAGCAGTTGTCTTCTTACCGTAGTCTTCCATAAGAACTAGTGCGTTAAGTAGCTCAACGAATCTTGCTTGTGGGTCGTCAGTCTCGTCACAGTGTACGTCAATTAATTTGTCATACTTAAGTGCGAGTCTTACAGTGTCCTTAACAGATTGCTCTCCGAACTCTCTAGCAGGTTCGTAGTGAGGAATACCACCAACTGAGTCAGCACCCATCTTTAGGCCTTCTTCAACTAGGTCAACTCCACCCTTGTATGAGTACATTCCGTTTTGTGGGAAAGATACGATTTGGATGTCAACGATGTCTTTAAGTTCTTCTCTAAGCTCAAGCATTGCTTTTAGTCCAGTAAAGTTTGGATCTGTTACGTCAACGTGAGTCTTGATGTATTGAACACCGTGCGATAGCTCGTCATGGATACCTTTTCTTGCAAGGGTCTTAACTGAGTCAATCGTCATAGTCTTCTTGTACTCTGGCCATAGTTCGATAGCTTCGAACAGTGTACCTGATTTAGCTCCATCCATGTGCGATAGAGTATATACGTAGTCTAAGTGAAGGTGAGAGTCAACGAATGGAGGAGATACTAGCTTACCTTCTAAGTCGATAACCTCATCAACTTCTCTAAGATTCTTACCCATTTCAGTAATCTTACCGTCTTCTACGATAATTTCTGATACATCTGGGTTTTTGTAAAGATTAACATTAATAAATTTTTTCATTTTTTCCTACTCCTTATGATCTGTTAATTTTGACACTTACATATAGTGCAATTTATTTGCCGACTTTTCAAATGGCTTAATCAGGCCATTTAGATAGATTGATATCAAATGCTCTTGCGACACTGCTGGTAAAATCGTTTTCACTAAAGCCCTGTAAAGCTCTAAATGCCTAATGTGAAGGACTTTGCAAATAAAATCGACAAATAAAGTGTTTTGCACAGACGCAAAAAAAGGGCCAAAAAAACAGAAGTACTCGGTTTTTGCTTAGAAAAAACAGATAAAAAAGATGAAATTGAGTTGAAATATATTAACTATGTTACGAAATAGACCCATGAAGGACATTAAAATACAGAAAAGCGTTATTTCAAAAACGAACAAGAGGCTGAAAAAGGCTAAGCTATGCGACTTATAATAGGCATTATTTTAACCATTAAATATCTATAAAACAACCAATTTTGAAATGGTATTATAGATCCTTAAACAAAGAAAAATTTATAAAACTAGTTAGATAGAATTAAATCAATGTGAGACGCTAAAGTTTTGCAAAACTTAGAAAACCATCAAATATTCATCAAGGATATTAGATACATTGATACCCTATAAGCGCAATAAATGCTATGAAAACATTTTACATACCAATCAATATTTTGATAGAGTACAATAATTTAAACTGGTAAAAAGCTATAAAAAATCTGGACAGATTATTACTAAGAAACTTTCTTCCATCAATATAAGCATAAAGTTAATATTAAAATATCAGCTAGAGGCTAGTCTGTGGAGATGAAAACATATAGGATTAATCGTATTTTGTTAATGTTTGGATATAGGGTAAAATTAGAATGAGCATTAAAATAAACAAAATAAGGAGATTATATGAAAAAGAGAGGAATACTAGCGCTGGTTGTGATTGCAGGCTTAGTGATATTTACTTTTTGCAAGGTTAATAATCTGGGCGCCACAAATAGTAGCTCAATGGAAAACATTGAAGAAGATTTTGCTAAAGAAGGGGAACCAGTTGAAAGTTCAGCGGAGAGCTGAAGAGGCCAAAGACAAGCCTCTACTGGTCAAATGGGTCTGGAGAAGCCAGAGTCAGCAGAAGCTTTATCAGAAGATAAAGAAGCTAAGCAAGGTAATCAAGTTCGAGATAGGTCTGGAGAAACTGGTATAGTCGAAGATAAAAAGACAGAGCAAACTGAAAACCTAACCGTTGAAAAAAATACGGAAAAAACAACCAATGCTGAAAATACCGAGAAGACTAGCAAAACTGAAAAAGTTGACCCATCTGATCAGCCTAAGATAGATGACCAAACAGAAAAAACTCATGGAGTTATGGATTCAGAGTGTTCAGCAACTAGCGAATCAGAAAACGCAGACAAAGGTTTTTGGGATTGGATTAAACTTATCTTCGATGAAGAAGTTGGTGAAGATGGAGAAATTATACCCTGGTGGGAAAAATTTACCGATAGGGATGAAAAGATTGATTCAAAAACAAATATAGTTGAGAATAAATCTGAAACTAGCTCTAAAGTTGAATCAAAAGTAGTTCCTAAGGGAGTGACAGACCAAGTCTGGGTCCAAGCTTATGAGGATATACTGGCGGGTAAAAGACCTTTTAGCTTATATGATATGGAACCACTAGTTCTCGACGGAGATAGTATACAGTTTACTGATTATATGGGAGCAAATGACAGTGTTTTTCATAGGCTTTACTGGCCAGATGGCCTATATTTTCCTATTCTAATCATAAGAACCAAAGATTTTTCAGAGGGGATGGAAGATGGACTAGGCTACTATAGAAGCGTGGTTTACTCTGTTTTAGATGACGGCAGAATTAGAATGGATGGTTTTTTTGCTATGGGTGAGACGACTCCATTAGTTTACTTTAAAACCGACATGAATGGGAACTTAATCAAGGTGTATGATATTGGGTCAGTCCATACTTATAAATATGATGGGTCAGTTCCCATTGGAGACTGGGATTTGAGAGTATATATAATAGGTCATCAGGAACACAAGACTACATTAAAGGTGAATTAACTTTGCATAAGAGGGTCGCAACGGATTTTGAGGATCTTGGTGAAAAGGACAGCCAAGGTGCAGAAGTTCCGCATAAACTGAGGGTATCCGAAAAAACATCTTCATCTTCATCAAAGCAAGAAGTAGATGAATATTTAAATCAACTGGAAATGCTTGAAATCACAGATAACACCGTTTCAGGCTATAAGGCAGCTGTTGAGAAATTAATTTCTGAGAAGAAATAGGGAAAACTTCCTTTGTCTCAGATTCTCTTCTATAATAGAAAAAGGAGATGATTTAAGTGAAAAGAAAACTGATGATTTTTGCTTTAATTCTAGTTTCTTTATCAGTGTTGGCATCTTGTAGCACTGGCAGCAAAAAATTAGAGATGGAAACTGAACAAGCAGAGAAAGGAACGGCTAGGGAAAATCTTGGAGCTACAGAGGCCCAAGATTTAAGTGAAAATACTGAAGTGACAACAGAGAAAGTTGTAGAAGAGCCTAAGGCTCTGGGGCTGGAAGATAGTGAATGGGTTGGACTTTATGAAGGTATCCTAAGAGGCGAAGAGTCAACTACTTACTTGTTTGAAGAGTATTTAACCCTATACGGGGATTCGATTAAATTCCTAGACTACAACCAAGATCCAATAAATATCTATTATCGACTTTACTGGCCAGAAGGTCTGGAGTACCCAGCCTTAATCCTAAAATCTGATGAATTTATTTTTCGTGG
>CAZFXW010000105.1:0-3109 GCA_964523385.1 uncultured Peptoniphilaceae bacterium
AACGAGAGCCTCGCGGCGGCGTTCAAGGCGCTGGGCAACCCCACGCGCCTGCGCATCTACCAGGCCATCAAGGACAAGGACGATATCTGCGCGTGCAAGATTCTTGAGCAGATGGACATCACCCAGCCCACCCTTTCCCACCATGTGAAGCAACTCTGCGCCGCCGGGCTGGTCAGCTGCCGCAAGGACGGCCGCTGGATGCACTACTCCGCCAATCGCGAGACGGCAGCCGTCCTTTCCGATTGGATATCCGGTTAGGCCGTGACCCAGCGTGACCCCAAAGAATGAGCAAAATTGTATGGATATCCGTGACTCAAATTTGACCACATGGATTTTCGGCAATTTTTGAGACTGGGTATAAATTGGGCGAACTAAAACAAACTGCGACAAACTGGAGCAAACTGGAGAGAGTTTTTAACTATTGAGTGGGAGTAGCCGAAAGGCTATTTCGAGGCGTCGAATTTCCGTCCGCTGAGTACCGCAGAGTGTCGCAGCGTACGGAAGAAACGCAAAGCCCCCAGCAACTTTGGGGAGTAAATTGAGCGAGATACCCCCGATTTCCACTTGAAATCGGGGGTATTTTTTATGCTTTGACCTGCTGTTTTAGGAAGTTTTACTCCTAATTGCCGTACAGGACGGACACGGCGGCACCCAGCGGACGGGGAGTAAAAGGTTCGTTGAGGGAGTAAATTGTCCCAGTTGCCTGTCCCAGTGGGGCAAAACGGACCCCAAAACTCAACTGAAACTCAACGGGGCGAAATATGGTGGCTTTTCAGCAAAACCGCAGGTCAACAATGGGGAGTAAAAATTTACTCCCCCAAGCGATTTCATCGGCTTCAGCACGCTTCGAATGGTGGGTTTCAGGTATAGGAAAAGCAGGTGTTTTACTCCCAATTGCGGGGGTAAAGCCACCTGCTCGCGTTTCAGTAAATATTTACTCCTAGAACTTGGCCTTCCAGTCGGCGTATTCCTCCGATGTGATCTCGCCGGATTCCAGCTCGTTTCGCTTCGCGGCCCAGGCCTTGAGCATCTGGGTCGTCTTGGGCGCCTTCTCGGCAGACGCGTCGATAGAAAGACCAGAGCCGTCCTCGGCAGGCACGATTCCGAACTCATCCTCCAGCTGCAGAAGGAGGCCCAGGAGGTCACGGGCGTTCTCCACGCCGAAGTCCTTCAGGGCAAGCGGAGAGATGTCGAGGGCTTCGGCGATGGCTTCGATCTGAGGCTGCTTGGGAGTCCTGAAATCCGTCTCGTAATGGCGGATCGCGCCCTCGGAGACGCCGATCCTCTCACCCAGCTCCCCCTGGTAGAGCCCGCGCAGCTTGCGGTAGTGCCTGATCTTCTCGCCAGTCGTCATCTTCCCTCCTGAAAATCTAAACCTCGTAATTCTAGCACCGTACGTAAACGTACGCAATTTCTTGACAGTACGAAACCGGACGATTATGATTCGCTCATATATAACGTACATATTCGTACGATGTTAGGAGGACAAATGAACCAGGAAGAAGGCAAGCCAACCATGCTCAACGCCGAGCAGGTCGCACAGAGGCTGAACATGTCGAAAGGGTTCGCCTACAAGATCATCCAGGAGATGAACGAGGAGCAGATCAAGAAGGGTCGCGCTGTGGTCAAGGGCCGCGTCCGCTCTGATCATTTCGAGGCAAGATTCTTTGCCGGTGATGAAGATGCCCGTATATAGAAGCGAGAACGGAACCTTCTATTCACAGTGCTTCTACCGAGATGGCAGGGGCGCGAAGCGCCATAAGGTCAAGAGAGGCTTTGCCACCGAGCTTGAAGCGCTCATGTGGGAGAAGGACTTCCTTGCTGTCCATAACGGGACCATGGACATGCTCTTCGCGGACTTCGTCGACGTATACGCCACCGAGATCAAGCCTCGAATCAGGGAGCACACCTGGCTGACCAAGGAGTACATGATCAAGGACAAGATCATTCCCTTCTTCGGGAAAATGAGGATGTCCGAGATCAAGCCCATCGACGTCGTCCGCTGGCAGAACCAGCTTATCGACCACAAGGATGCCAATGGCAAGCCGTACTCGGCCACATATCTCAGAACCATCAACAACCAGCTGAACGCCATCTTCAACCATGCCGAGCGCTACTACGACCTGACAAGCAACCCGTGCAGGAAGGTAACGAAGATGGGCTCGAAGAAAGGCGGAGAGATGAACTTCTGGACGAAGCAGGAGTATCTGAGGTTCTCGGAGGCCATCATGGACAAGCCCCTTTCCTTTTACGCTTTCGAGGTCCTCTACTGGACAGGTATCCGCTGTGGAGAGCTGCTCGCCCTCACCCCATCCGATTTCATCTTCGAGACTTCGGAGCTCAGCATCACGAAGTCGTATCAGCGTTTGAAAGGCATCGATACCATCACCGACCCGAAGACTCCGAACTCTGTGCGAAGGATTGCCATGCCCAAGTTCCTCGCCGAGGAGATGAAGGAGTACCTGGAAGACTTCAGGGAGGACCTTGGTCCCCATGACCGCATCTTCGACGTGACGAAGTACTACTTGACGCACGAGATGGAGCGCGGATGCAAGGAGTCCGGCGTCAAGAGGATCAGGGTCCACGATCTGAGGCACAGCCATGTCTCCCTGCTCATCGAGATGGGCTTCTCCGCGTTGGCGATCGCCGATCGCGTTGGCCACGAGAGCACCGATATCACCTATCGCTACGCTCACCTGTTCCCGAACAAGCAGACCGAGATTGCCAGCGCCCTTGACTGCTCCAAGGAAGGCTAGCCATGCCCTGCCCCAACTCTGCACGCAAGAGGTCGAAGACCATGGCTTTCAGGGTGAGCCCGGAGGAATACGAGCGGATCACCAATTTGGCCAAGTTGAGCGGGATGGACAAGCAAGATTTCATCATGGCCAAACTGATGGATCACGAGATAGTCGTAAGACCCTCTACGAGGGTCTACAAGGCCTTGAAAGACGCAATGGCGGAAATATACCAGCAACTGCTCAGAATCCGCGCAGGAGGCGAGCTGGACGCCTCAATGGAGGAAACTATCGGACTGCTGGCGAAGTTCTTTGACGGCCTTGCGCCAGCTGCAGACACCACCAGCAATATCGACCGAGAATACGAAAGTGTT
>CAZFXW010000106.1:0-3044 GCA_964523385.1 uncultured Peptoniphilaceae bacterium
TTTTGCTTCGACTTTAGTAGTTTTTAAAAATAATAATGGTTCATCATCTATTGCTACGTTTTGTTCCGTTTTAAATACTGTCTTTTCTTCCAAAGAATCAAAAACTCTATGTCCGAATGTCCCCATTACTATCTCTGCACACTCTATGAATTCTTCTAGTTCACTTTCTTTTTCTTCTGTAACATTTCCGGATGTTGGATTATTACTATTTTTAACATTATACCTATTAGCTTCAGCAGCTAAATTATAAAATCTATTCTCTAAGTAACTTATCTCAGTAGGGCCAAAAGAGTTATTAGAAGTAGTAAAAACAACTGCTTCTGTCCAATAATCTTTACTTTCATCCCTTTTATGTTCTTGTAAACGATAGAGAACTCCTTCACCATTTTTTCTCGCTCCTGCTTGACCTATATAAGCGATATCTTCACCTGTCTCATCAGAGATACCGAAGAGAAAATAAACCCCACTTTGTTTAAGATCTTCTCGTTCCTTACACTTATCTAATTCTGTCCTCGGAATTTTATAAGCGACACCCGTCCAATTAGCAAGGGTACACTTCACCCTTCCTGTTGCAGTTCCATCCATAAGAAATAAATTGATGCTTTTGCCACGCACTGCCATAAACAAACCTCCTCTACAACTTATAAAAAAAATATTAAATTATTTCAATCCAAGCAGAAACTTTTCCAAGAATGTTACCCTTCGGTGCTGTTCATTATAAAAGGGTAAGCCAATAATCCTATACTCATTTCCAAATATTAAGGTTTTAAATATATAATGCTTATCAGCAATCTCATTTAAAAATCTTCCTTCCATTTTATGATACTTCTTTATTTACTACTTCTTAAACTCTTATATATATCTTCTACAAAGAAACCTAATATAGCATCTTTCATTTCGGGGTTGTTTAATAACAAAGTAAAGAAATCTTCATTTTGCTCTAGTCCTTCTATAAGTGCGTTATCGACATTAGAGAAATAAGAGAACTTAAAATCATCTTCAGTATTGTTTTTAGCACTTGTTTTTAAATCATCTGACTTCATCATGATTTGTCTAATTTGGTATGCAGCCCCTGTGGCTACATCTACATAAAAGTCTTTGCCTGTGCGTGAGTTTATATCAGCGATGATTTCTGAAAGTCTTTGTTTTTTATCTTCTGTTAGGTTAAAACCTGCTGCTGTTGGAAGGCTGACCACTGGCTTTGATGGCAGCTTTTCTTTTTTATAAGTTTCTTCTTTCATTTGTCTAAAATGAGTAGCATCAATTTTTCCCTTTAGATCAAATCCGCCTCCACCAAATCTTAGATTTATAGAATCTAGTAGATATGAGATGAATACATACTTTTTATGAAGTTCAACATCTTCAATACAAGATACTTGGATTAGATATTCGTAAAAACGCTTAAAGTGCTTCATTTTAGAGTATATTTCAGCTTGTTCATCTTCTGAATATCTCTTTATTTCTCTTTCTGATTTGTTTAGACAAAACAGTAGTGCATTTTGCTCTTTGGCCGTTATAGACTTAGTTCGTTTTTTAAATATAAGCTCATTGACCTTATCTATGTCCATTGGATCTATAAAGCCATAGGCATCTATATTAACTATTAAATCATAAATATGTGTTGGCGTTAGGTCACTTACAAAATATTATACTTTACAAGTATTTAGTATCAAGGAACTTAGAACCCCAATATAATTAAACATTCGTGTAAACCTTGAATAATTCTCCCTTTGATATTATTCTACCTTATTTTTTTCATACTTAGCCAATAAAAAAGACAGGGCTAAGCCCTGCCTTAGATTTATGGGAATGCATTGTCATAATATTCAACATGACCACCTTTGTAGACCGAACAAACATCAAATCTTGGCTGGAGATGGAAGAGATTTCTCTCCTTTATATACACCTCAGCGGTCCTAATAATCCTCTTTATTTTGCTAGGAAATACAAATTCGGAAGGGTCTCCATAGTCATCACTAGCCCTGTATTTAACCTCAGTAAAAATTATCAAATCTTCATAGCCTGCGATTACATCAATCTCTCCAATAAAGCAGGAATAATTCCTGTCGAGGATTCTATAACCCAAACTCTCCATATACTGAACAGCCCGATCTTCTCCATATTTACCAAAGTTATTCACCGGCAACCTCTAGCTTTGTGAGAAAACTCACCCTATGGAAAGGAGTCTTTCCTAGGGTCTTCAATCCCTCTCTGTGGGCAGGGGTTCCATATCCCATATTGGTCTCAAATCCATAGCCTGGATAGTCTGAGGCCATCTCAGTAAAAATCCTATCCCTATAGACCTTAGCTACTATTGAAGCACAAGCGATATTGTAAGATAGAGTATCTCCCTTAACTAAACTCTCTTGGGGATAATCGATGTCTATCACTTCTGCATCTACTAAGACCAGCTCTGGCTTTAAATCATTCTTAGCCACCATCTGATTTACCGCTTGGGCCATAGCTTCTCTAGTGGCTTCTTTAATATTAATCTGGTCTATCCTCTGGTGACTTACGACCCCTAGTCCAAGGGCTAAAGCTTGGTCTAGGATTAATTGGTTTAACGCTTCCCTCTTTTTAGCAGACAACTTCTTAGAGTCCATAATACCTGGGATCTTCTCTTCGCCCATAATTATCGCGCAGGCTACCACTGGCCCAGCTAAGGGCCCTCTGCCAACCTCATCAACCCCGCAGATTAACCTTCCTGAATATTTGCTTTCTATCCTATCCATCTACAGACTCCAAGGTTATCCTGCCCATTTGGCCACTTCTAAATTCAGTGAAAAGAATATTAGCTATCCTCTCATAGTCATGATAACCTCCTGGCAACAAGGCTCCCCTAGCATCACCAATCATCTCCATTATCTCTAGAGGGCTAGCTTCTGAACCAAAGTCAATCTTATATCTATTTTTTAATATATTAGAGTCGAGGCTTGAGAACAAATTCTGCACCATCTTTCCTATCATTTCGAGGCTTTATGCCCACTATGATCTTGTACTTCTTGCAGAGAAGATACTCCATCTGTGCATCGGACAGCGTGAAG
>CAZFXW010000107.1:0-2875 GCA_964523385.1 uncultured Peptoniphilaceae bacterium
ATTAGAGAGCTTCTTGGCTTTGGAACTCTTTTTGGAATTTCAGTAATGCCAGCTAGCTTTACACTTTGGACTATGATGGTAATGCCTCCATCGGCATTTTTCCTGCTGGCTATAGTAATGTGGGTTGCCCACAATGTTTTTGCAAAGGAAGGTGAAAGTTAATGACCATACATCCTATGGTAATATTTTTCGCATCCATATTTACATCTAATATGATTTTCTCTAACTTCCTAGGCATGTGTTCCTACATTGCCGTCAGCAAGGAAGTTAAAACTGCCAATGGTTTAGGGATTGCAGTGACCTTTGTACTGACCATAACAACCATCATCAACTATTTCTTGTATGCCTTGATGGCTAAATTTGGTATTGAGTACTTAAGGTTTATTATTTTCATCGTCTCAATAGCTGCCTTTGTTCAGGTTCTAGAGATGTTATTGGAGAAGTATATCCCTAATCTCTACTATGCACTAGGGATTTTCCTACCACTGATTACGGTAAACTGTGCGATTTTAGGAGTTTCACTATTTATGGTAACTAGGAACTATAACTTTATCCAGACTGTGTTCTTTGGATTAGGCTCAGGCCTAGGTTGGTGGTTGGCTATAGTTTCTATGGCTGGAATTAGGTCTAGAATTAACGAAGATACACTTCCAGAAGGCTTAAGGGGAGCGCCAATTACTCTAATAATCACAGGGATAATGGCCATGGCCTTTGTCGGCTTCTCTGGAATTGTACAGATTTCCTAGGTGATAATATGAATGAAATATTAACGACGGTTTTATTAATATCCAGTTTATCCGGGGGCTTTGCCATACTACTCACCTTGGCAGATAAGTACATTGCCGACTATGGCGAGGTCAAACTTATAATCAACTCAGAAAATGAATATATTGTCGAAGGAGGTCACACCCTTCTTGACTCTTTAAGGGAAGAAAAGATTTTTATTCCCTCTGCTTGTGGAGGTAAGGGGACTTGTGGCTACTGTAAGGTTACTGCAGTTTCAGGTGCAGGGCCAATCTTGGCTACAGAGGAGCCTCTGTTAACCAATGAGGAGATGGAAGGTGGAGTTAGGTTAGCCTGCCAGGTTAAGGTAAAAGAAGACATTGATATTAAGATTCCTGAAGAGCTCTTTAACGTCAAGGAGTATCAAATGACATTGGTAGAAAAGAGACCACTAACCGACAGGATTACACTCTTTAGATTTGAGATGCCTGAAGGAGAGACTATTAAGTTTAAGCCAGGCCAGTATGTCCAGCTTAAGGCACCGATTTATCCTGCAGGGGATGGCTATGATGCCAACCATGAAGAGGTATACAGGGCCTACTCAGTGGCATCTTCAATAACCGATGAAAACCACATCGAGCTTTTAATCGGCTATACCCAGGGTATATGTACTACCTATGCCCATAAAATTCTCGAAGAGGGAGATGTTGTAGATATTAACGGTCCCTATGGAGACTTCTACTATATTGACGACGACACGGATATAGTTATGGGTGCGGCGGGAACAGGATTTGCTCCTATTAGGTCTATTCTTTTCCATATGAGGGATCACGACATTAAGAGAAAGGCTAGGTTTTACTTCGGAGCCAGAACTCCAGATGATCTCTTCCTCTTAGATGAGATTAAGGACTTTGAAGAGCAGCTCTATGACTTTAAGTTTATTCCAGCTTTATCTAGGACCACGCCTGAAATGGAGTGGACGGGAGAGGTCGGATATGCAGACGCTGCTATCAGAAAGCACTGTGACCCAATGGCCAAGCATACCGGTTACCTCTGTGGTAGCCCTAAGATGATAGAATCCCTATCAGCAGCCCTTAAGGATGTAGGCTTGACTGATGACGATATCTTCTACGACGATTTTTAATCTATAAGCCGCTGGCCACTGGCCAGCGGTTTTTTAATTAAAATACTATTAATTGGGTATAAGTACGGTATGAAGAAGAGGAGGTTATTATGGGATTAATTAGAGCAGGTATAGATTCTGTAGGTGGAGCACT
Organism: uncultured Peptoniphilaceae bacterium; assembly: GCA_964523385.1. Lineage (GTDB taxonomy): Bacteria > Bacillota > Clostridia > Tissierellales > Peptoniphilaceae > CAZFXW01. Next base: position 2,001 of record CAZFXW010000107.1, read on the forward strand.
AGCAGATCAGTGGAAAGAGGTTATAGAGTCAGGACCTATGTCGGACCAAACAGTCTTCACTGTAGGTCAATTGATGGAAAGAGGTAGGGGGTCTAATACCAAAGGGACACCTGGTATCATAACTGACGGGTCGGTAGTCCACATAGGTGAGAACCAATTTATGATGTTAGCCGACGGAGGCAAGATAGTGGATTATTCGGCAGAGGCGGGCTACTTTATTGTAGACAATGATAAGGCCCCATCTATGTTTAATGGTGACTTTAAGGAGGCTTTAAAAGAGTCCTTCTCTAGGTTCCAATACGGTGGTATGCCGCCTCAAAAGATGGAAGTTTACTATGTGAATACCCAAGAGATCAAGGGGATTAAGTTTGGAACAAGAAATGCTATAAATTACTTTGACGACTTCTATAATGCTGAGCTTTTCCTAAGAGCCCACGGAACCTACTCGATTAGGATTGTAGATCCGATTAAGTTCTATAAAGAGGCAGTGCCTAAGGGGGCGACTCATTTAGATATAGCTGATATAAATGAACAGTACATGTCTGAATTCTTAGAGGCTCTTCAAGTAGCTATTAACAAAATGTCTATCGATGGCATTAGGATTTCCCACGTTGTCTCCCAGTCTACAGAGCTTTCTAAGTATATGAGAGATATCTTAGATGAGGAATGGGAAGAGATGAGGGGTATAGAGGTCCAAAGCGTTGGTATGGCCAGCATCTCTTACGATGAAGAATCCCAAGAGCTAATCAACATGAGAAATAGAGGAGCTATGCTTGGTGACGCAAGAGTTAGGGAAGGCTATGTCCAAGGCTCAATCGCCAGAGGTGTTGAAAAAGCTGGGGGATTATCTTGTAAAGGACACAAAAGGTAAAAAA
>CAZFXW010000108.1:0-2839 GCA_964523385.1 uncultured Peptoniphilaceae bacterium
ACAGACCAGAAAGACCAGACGCTGAGAAGGTATACCCAGTAGACTACGACGAGAATGACGAGTTCTTAGCTATCTACGATATCGACAGGAAAAAGTGTAAGTAAGATAAAATAGAATAATTGAAACTAAGAGGTTAATCTATGCTCATTAAGATGCGGCTCTGGATTAGCCTCTTTCTTTTTTATAAGGAGGGAAATATGCAAGCATTTGACTATATGCAGGTAGCTAACGACCCTATGCTTTGGATTTTTGTAATTCCAGTAATATCTATAGTTGCGATACAAGCGGTCTTATTTATCCAAAGATCAAGGGCAGCGGCTGAAATCACCTCATTAACAAGGCAAGATTTGAACAGGGCCTTTAGAGTAGGCCTAACCTCATCTATTGGACCATCCATCTCGGTTTTCGTAGTAATGGTTGCTATGATGGGTATAGTAGGAACTCCTATCACTTGGCAGAGACTGTCTATGATTGGTGCAGCCAACACAGAGCTTACCTGTGCTACCCTAGGTGCAGAGGCGATGAAAGTTGAATTTGGTGGGCCAGGTTACGGAATCACTGAGTTCGCCAACTCGGTTTGGGCCATGGCTTTAAACGGTTGTGGATGGTTAGTATTCTGCGGTCTGTTCACAGATAAGCTAGGTGTCCTTCAAGAAAAAGTTTCTGGTGGAAACCAAGAGCTTATGATGGAGATTGCGGGAGCAGCAGTACTTGGAACCACATCGTTTTTAGTTGCTAACAATACAAAATCTGCTACCGGTGGAATTGCAGCAGATAGAATTGCAGCTGCAATAGTTGCTGCAGTGGTAATGCTAGTTCTAGAGAGAGTGGCTAAAAAAGTTCCAATCGTTGGAGAGTACTCTCTGGGAATTTCTATGATCGTCGGCATGCTAGTCGGTGTAGTAGTATTTAACCAGATGGGATAGGGGGATATTATGAATAACAATTATGAAAATGTGTTTTCAAAACCTATTGTCAGGATAGGAAGGGCTACACTACTAATTGCAGCGCCATTATCATTTTTGCCAGCTATATACATAGGTATGAGATACGGAGCTTGGCCACCAGTGTCGGCAATACTGACAGCTTGGTTTCTATGTGCTTCGGTATATGGAGTTGAATACTTTATGACTCCTATTTCCTACTACCCAATTCTTGGAAATGCTGGTACTTACATGGCCTTCCTTTCGGGAAATATAGCCAATGTAAGAGTGCCTGTAGCACTCATTTCCCAGGATGTAGTTGGTGTAGAACCAGGAACTAACGAGGGGGAAATTATTGCTACAGTGGGGATGGCTGGATCTATAATAACAGGTATAATTGTTACCGTTATTTGTGCTGCAGCAGGAACTGCAATCGTAGCTGCACTGCCAGATGCTATTACAAAGGCTTTTGACTATGTGCTTCCAGCGATATTTGGTGCACTTTTTGCCTTATACGCTCACAAGCATCCTAAGTACGGAGCCTTCTCTGTGTTGGTAGCTCTTATCTTGGTATTTGGAGTAAGAACCCTACCAACAGTAGTGGTAGTACCCATTTGCGTATTCTCAGCCATGGCCTTTGCCTATTGGGATACTAGAAGAAGAACTAGATAATTCATGTAGATGAGTAAAGTCATGACACTCATCTCCTTTGTAAGAATAGCCCGATTTTCGGGCTATTTTTTTTAGGCTATAAGGGAAAAAAATAGATAAAATAAAAAGAAATGTCTCCTAAATTTAAGCAATAATATATCTAAATCCTTGAATTGAAATGAAAAGATGGTTAATTATAATACCTGTGCTTAGACCACACTTATTTGGATTTACCGAATTTTGAGGGAGCAAAATATGTCTGTGCACCAGCTTTAAGACCTAAGCACCATCAAGATGCGCTGTGGAAGGCGGTTAGGGATGACTACCTAAAGGCAGTTTCATCTGACCATGCGGCAGTTGTCGGAGGATTTGAAACTAAGAAAATAGGCATGGAAAGGTTCGACCACATTCCACCAGGATGTCCATTAGTCCAAGAGAGGCTTGCTATGCTGTGGACTGAAGGTGTAGAGACTGGGAAGCTTAAAAATAAGAGGTTTATTGAGATTTTTACCACTGCTCCAGCTAAGTTACTAGGAGCTTACCCACAAAAAAGCTGCTATTCTACCAGGATCAGATGCAGACATAGTAATCTTTTACCCAGAGTATAGGGGAATCATTAAGTTTGAGGATAGCTATGAAGGATCAGACTATATTACTTTCGAAGGCTTTGAGAAAAAGGGTATTGCAGAGAAAGTTTACCTAGGAGGTAAGCTGATGGCAGAAAATGGTAAGCTTGTAGGGGGAAAAAGCGGCGTAAAGTACATTAAGCTAAAGCCATATGCTTACCCATAGGACTACTACAAGAGAAAAACCAAGGAAAACATTTATATCGAGTAATTTTTTCTGTTCTCAAAGTCTGACAAGGATAAATGTTTAGAAAACGTAATAATAAAATCGAGAAAAACAGAAAAAAAGGATTGTTTTACTTTGAATTTCTAAGCTTTATGAGATTATTTTAACTAATCTAAGGAAAAAATGTTCATCATGAAATTTATAAAGTTTAGGCTAGTTAGGTTGCAAGAGTGCAAACATTGAAAAATAGAGCTTTGGGCGTGGAAGCGGTTTCCAAACTATTGCACTAATGCAAGATTTGAGTACTGAAAATACACGAAGTGGCTTGTTTCAGCTATTTCGGAAGTTGGCAAGGACCTTGCACTATATGTTTATGTAACAAGAAAATAATTAATTAAAGGGAGTGTTTAAAATGGCTAAAGATAAGGCATTAAACAACAAGGATTATGTTTACATTGATGGTTACGGTTTCA
>CAZFXW010000109.1:0-2813 GCA_964523385.1 uncultured Peptoniphilaceae bacterium
TTGAAGCTGATTTAATAATTATAGATGAGGCCTCTATGATAGATATTATGCTGATGGCGGCCCTAATGGATGCAGTGCCAAATGATGTTGTTTTAGTACTAGTTGGAGATGTAGATCAGCTGCCCTCTGTAGGACCAGGCAATGTTTTAAAGGACCTAATTGACTCAGAACTGGCAAATACTGTAATTTTAAATAAAATTTACCGCCAGTCTTGCCAGTCTAATATTGTTGTCAATGCCCATAGGATTAATCAAGGACTAATGCCTATATTAAATCAAGAGGGCAAGGACTTTTTCTTTATAGGCTGTGAGAGTATCCAAGAGATTTCTGACACAGTTTTAGGCCTAGTAGGCCAGCGCTTGCCAGATTTTTACGATGTTGACCCTTTTGAAGATATACAAGTTTTATCTATCATGAAAAAAGGTGAGCTAGGGACTGAACTATTGAATACTAAAATTCAGGAAAGAATTAATAGGCCAGGGTTAGCAGGAGAAAAGCTAGAGTTTCGAAACACTACCTATGCCCTTGGAGATAAGGTAATGCAAAATGTCAATAATTACAATCTGGCCTATCTTGATAGCCAGGGGGAGAGTGGCGAAGGTGTTTTTAACGGAGATATTGGGAGAATAGGAGAGGTTATTGGGTCTAAGGAGATAAGGGTAAGCTTTGATGATGGGAAAAGGGTTCACTACGACAGGGAAAATCTTTCAGAACTCATGCTCTCTTATGCAATAACAGTCCATAAATCCCAAGGGTCAGAATTTGATATCCTAGTGATGCCAATAGTGACTGGACCCTATATGCTTATGACCAGAAACCTTATCTATACGGCCATAACTAGGGCTAAGAAATTAGTAGTCCTGGTAGGAGACCTTAGGGCCCTTAGGCAGATGATTGAGAATAACAGGATTGAAACTAGGAATTCCTCCCTAGATCATAGGATTAAGGAGAGATTGGAGCTGATGAATAGTATGGGATGATTAGTGATCTATTGTTTTTATCTAGTAGAGAGTGTCCTATTTGCGAGGAAGATACGGTTGATTATAGACTTTGTAGCAATTGCCTTGATAAGTTGGACTTTGTCTGTGTAGAGGATTTTCTTTTGGGATGGGATTTTGATTACTTCTATCCAATCTTTTATAATAAAGCTGGCAAAGATCTGATTAAGGCCTTTAAATTTCAAAATCAAGCCAACTTAGCCAGGCCTTTGGCTAGGATAATGGTAGAAACTGCTGAAGAGAGGGCCTTTTTTAAGGGTATAGATTTAATAACTTATACACCTCTCCACAGCTACAGGCAAAGTCAAAGAGGCTATAATCAGGCCCAGCTCTTGGCCCAGGAAATTGGAAAATTAACAGGCATTGAAGTCAGAGGACTATTTAAAAAAGTTCGCCATACTCCTGAACAAAACAAGATTGATATTAGGAAAAGGGATACTAACCTTAAGGGGAGTGTATCCCTTCAGAGTGAGATTCCTGGGGATAGGACTTTACTGCTAGTAGATGATATCTATACAACTGGTGCAACTGTAAGATCAATGTTAGAGGTATGTCCAGCCATAGGTAAGGGACTTTTTGCCATGTCTGGTAGAAAGGTTGTTGGTTTATGAAATATCCTGAGAGATTTATCAGACAATTTCTAAAGAATGTAGACTTCTCTTCAGTAACATACAGGGGCTAAGCTATCTTACTACTTACTTTTTAGCATTTTCCCCTTTCTTATCGTAATACTTAACATTTTTGGCATGGTTTCGGCAGGGAATATGTACGAGATAGTAAAGTTGATTAGGCACTTACCCATAAGTGCAGCAAAAATCGTCGAGGATATCTTCCTAAGCCTAGTAGGCTCTTCTTCGGGATCTTTGCTATCTGCATCATTAGTTTTGGCTCTTTGGTCAGGTTCTAGGGGGATGTTACAGCTTCTAAGTGAAGTTCGCCACGCTCTCAAGAGGAAGCGAGAAGGGGGTATTGTTAGGGAGAAGGTAACAAGTATGATTTATACAATCCTTCTAGTATTGATAGTGGTTTTAATAGCATCAACAAATGTTTTTGGCAAGCTTATTAAGCGATATATCATCCTTAATTTTGGCAAGAGTGTCACATTTGATATTTTATGGACTCTCTTGATGGATATTATCCCCTATGGACTAACTATTTTAACCTTTACCTTCCTTTACAGGTTTGCTGGAGGCAAATGTGACAAGATTAAAATTCAGGATGCCTTAGTTGGAGGAATTTTTACAACAGTTCTTTGGGTGATTATAACCCTAGGATTTTCTTTTTATGTGGAAAACTTTGGAAGTTACGACAAAACTTATGGCTCTTTAGGAGGAGTTATAGCCTTAATGCTTTGGTTATTTTTATCCTCTATAGTCATGGTCCTTGGAGCCTATGTAGTTAAAACAAAGGTAGATTTAAAGCCTAGAAAAACCATTAATAAATATATAAGGGAAGAAGGTTAAGATGGAAAAAATCGTTATAGCCCTAGGTGGCAATGCGCTAGGTACTAGCCCTGCTGACCAGGAAGAAAAATTGAAGGTGACAGCTTCAGCCCTAGTAGACCTGATAGAAGAAGGAATTGAACTTCTAATATGTCACGGCAATGGGCCTCAAGTTGGAACGATTAAAAAGTCTATGGATTATGGTGCGGAGATGGGAGAGCCTACTTTTCCCTTTCCCGAATGTGGAGCTATGAGCCAAGGTTATATTGGCTATCAACTTCAGCAAGCCTTAGCCAATGAACTGGCCAAGAGAGGCATAGATAAGACGCCAGTTTCTATCTTAAGCCAGACCTTGGTGGACTTGAAGGATCCC
>CAZFXW010000110.1:0-2812 GCA_964523385.1 uncultured Peptoniphilaceae bacterium
TAAGCCATAGCTGCCAAAAAGTGATCCCCATCTAAGATTTTCCCAACCTCATCAATGGCTATTAGCCTGTCTCCATCTCCATCAAAGGATAAACCTAAGTCTGCTTGACTTTCAACCACTGCTTCTACAGCTAGGCCTGGATTGGTCGAACCACAATTATCGTTAATATTAGTACCGTCATAGGCTGAATTGATGCCTATAACTTCCGCACCTAATTCCTCAAAAATTTCCCTAGCTACAGTAGCGGTTGCACCGTAGCCAAAGTCCATAGCTATCTTTAGGCCAGAAAGATCAGCATCCGTCCTTGACTTAATGTAGTCTATATAGGCCCGATGACCCTCATCCCAGCCTATAAGCCTTCCGACTTCCTTACCTTGGGCTGAAACTTCCTCAAGAAGAGATGGTTGGTCTATATACCTTTCAATCTCCAGCTCTTCTTCATCGCTAAGCTTAAAGCCATCTGAAGAGAAAATTTTAATCCCATTGTCCCCATAAGGGTTATGGGAAGCTGAGATAACAATCCCAGCAGCTGCTCCCTCCTTTACAGTCAAAAAGGAAACTGCTGGAGTTGGAATGATGCCAAGATCTACAACGTCCATACCCCCAGACATAAGACCAGCCGCCAGACTAGTGAAGATAAGATCTCCGGAAAGCCTAGTGTCCCTTCCTACCAGAACTTTCCTTTCGACCTTGTCCTGATTTAAAATCGCCAGAGATTTACCAACCCTATAGCTAATCTCAGGAGTCAACTCAATATTAGCCAATCCTCTAATGCCATCGGTGCCAAAATACTTTCTCATACTACCTCCACTATAATTTATCCTTTGCTATATTTAAAAGAACTTCTCTATTGTTCAAACTTTCATCTTCAATAACTAAATCCGTCAAGTATTCTAACACATTTCCAAGTTTTTTTCCTTCTTTATAGCCAATTTCTTTCAAATCACGGCCATTTATAGCCAAATCTCTAGCAGAAACCGGCGCATTCCTCTGGAGAATCCTCTTGGCCAGCTCTCTACCATTTTCAATATTATCTAAATTTTCAGGCTTGTTTGTCCCCAGCACATCTGCTTCCTGCAAATCAAAGAGAGGAAATACATCCTCTCCCATACACCTTATTAATTTTTTTACCGACTTTTCGGTATACCAATTTACCGAGTCCATATGTCTGGCCACCAGCATAGTCACATTATTGATTAAAGCCTTAGAATACCTAAGTCTTTTCATTATCTTAAAGGTCATATCCTTGGATATATTTTGATGGCCATAGTATCTGGCTTCCCCATCATCGTCCATAAAAAAACTATCTGGCTTACCTAAATCATGAAAAAGAGCTGCTAGCCTAAGCTCTAACTTAGGAGGTGTCTGATCCACCACCCTCATAGTATGCTCGTATAAATCAAAGTCATGGAAAGTCGACTGTTGGTCATAGCCTACCCCCTGGTCAAGCTCAGGCAGAATAATCCTTAAAAGTCCTAGGTCAGCCATCAAATCAAAAGACCTAGAAGGCTTATCCGACAGTAACATTTTATCAAGCTCTTCTCTAATCCTCTCCGCTGACACCTGTTTCAATAAAGGGGCTAAAATAACTATAGCCACCCTAAGAGATGGCTCAAGCTCAAAATCCAGAACACCCGAAAATCTAACCGCTCTCATAATCCTCAGATAATCCTCAGATAGCCTCTTCTCTGGATTGCCTACAGCCCTAATAACTCTGCTTTCTAAATCATCTATAGCGCCCAAATGGTCTACCACCCCTTGATCAGGGTTATAGAGTAGGGTATTAACAGTAAAATCCCTTCTCTGTAGGTCTTCTAAAATAGAATCGGTATACTCAACTATTTCAGGTCTACGTCCATCCCTATAGTCATCCTCACGCCTATAGCTGGCAATCTCAATAGTCTCACCATCTTTTTCCAGAATAACAATGCCAAAGGCCTGACCTACAGGAATCCTATTGTAATCTGAAAATAACTCTAAAATCTCATCAGGCCTTAGTTGGGTAGTCATATCCCAGTCCACATTCCTCCTATTGAGAAAGTAATCCCTTACCACCCCACCAACTAAATAGGCTTCCTTGCCCGTCTTGCTAATCCTTTCAAAAACCTGATCTACAAAATCCGAAGTTGGTATACTAATCCTATCTAGTTCCTCCACTAAGCTCAACTAAAACCTTGTCTGGAGTTAGGCTGTAGTCCTCCTTATCTGTTAGCTTCTCAACCTTAATATCCATATCGTGAAAGCCTAGGCCTAAACCCGTCAAATCTATATATGCAGTAACTCCTTCTGCTGTAATAGGTGAAATCTTAGACTTTAAGCCCTTAACTTCTAAGGTTATTTCCTTTAAGTCCTCCGGCATATCAAGTCTAAAGCCTGGTCCAAGACCTCGCCTCTCTAAATCCTCTATAGGAATATCAATAGTTTTGGTAGTCATCGTATCAATATTAAACTTCACTGAAAGGGCAAAGTTTTTATCTTGTAGCCTAAACGTCTCATCTATATCTAAGACTAAATCATAATCCCCAGAGTTAGTAATCTCAGCAAGGTCTAAAGGCTTGGTCTTAACCTCCGTTAAGTCAAAGTCATCCCCTTGCTTAACTAAAATTCCTACTACATTTGTAGACAACTCCCTACTCAGTTCCTCTACACCATCTGGTAGTCTCCCTTCGGTAATTAATTTAATAGGAAGCTCGACAATCTTGTAAACTTGATAGGAAGCATTTACAAAGTCTTGAGACATTTTCAAGCCCTCAACCGGTTCTCCCTTAGAGTTGATTAAATCTACTGGCACATTCCTGTTATTTGCCAACTC
>CAZFXW010000111.1:0-2764 GCA_964523385.1 uncultured Peptoniphilaceae bacterium
GGTTAAAGCCATCAGACTTTGGTCTACAAGAGGAACCATCACTAAGGCCCCAAATATTAATAAGCTGGCCTTGAGATTCGTATATCTGGTAGGAGTCTTGGAGAAAGTGGAAGCCATAGGCCTCCAAAAGTTTAATATAGTCCTCTTTTTTATTAGAGATACCTTCGTGGTTGCCTAGGATGGCATAGACAGGTAAATCTAGGCTATTTAGACTATCAAATAGGTCCCTGACCGGGGCCATTTTTTTGTCGAAAATATCTCCAGTCATCAGGACAAAATTAGCATCTTCACTTTTTAATCGCTTCAAAAAATCTACCTGGTCGATAAGGCCATTAGAGTGGTAGTCGGAAATCTGTATAAGTCTTATAGGCTTGGTGATTTTTTTACTTTCCAGTCTTAGGTAGGTCCTAACTGGATATTTGCTTTGAATATATGTATAGATGATTAAAGAGATTAATATCAGTAGATAATACATAGGTCCTCCTTTAGCTTATTATAGCATAAGAGCATCTATAGGAATTCAAATATTAATTATTATTAATTAATTTTCTAGGTTTTGTAACTTTTTTGTTACTTTTTCAGCCAAAGTCTTGAAATCCAAATTTTCCGGGGTTATAATGTTCTTATATTTTGGAGGATGAATTAAAAAATTAGAGGTGATTTAATGAAAAAAGCATTTTCGATGCTTTTGGTTTTTGTATTACTACTGACGCCTGTTATGGCCCTAGGCAGTGGGGATATGGATATTATCTCCCAGCCTAGGACAACAGTAGCCCAGATGAAAGTTTGGGCTAGTGGGAGAGGAGCTCATCCTGAGTTCATCAACCAGGCAGAAACTTTTTATAACATTTCCGTTAAGTACGGAATTGACCCAGCTGTGACCTATGCCCAATCGGCTAAGGAGACTAACTACTTTAATTTTGGTGGAGTCTTAGACATCAGCTACAACAATCCATGTGGACTTAAGACAGCTGAAGGTGGCGGAAACTACGACCCAAGCGCCCACCAAAGATTTTCTTCATGGGAACAGGGCATCACAGCCCAAGTACATCACTTAGCCCTATACGCGGGCCAGAGTGGATTCCCAGATCCAAACTCGCCAGACCCTAGACATTTTCCAGCGATTTATGGAGTGGCACCTACAGTTCAAGACCTAGGTGGTAGATGGGCACCATCTCCAACTTATGGTGACGAAGTAGCTCAGTTGGTTCAGAGCATAATGGCAACTGAGGTGGCTGACGCACCAGTTGTAGAAGAAAGCCCTAAACCAGACCAAAGGCTAAAGAGAATCTTTGGCAGCAACAGGGTAGAAACAGCCATCAGAGCCAGCCAATATCTATCGGAAAACAAGGCAAAGAGAGTAATTCTTTCATCGGCAGGTGAATTTGCTGACGCCCTTGTGGCAGCAGTTTATGCCTATGAAGATGGCAATGCCTACCCAATCCTATTAAACTCAGGAACTGGGCTAAATGACATCGTTCTAAAGGAAATCAAAAGGCTAGACCCAGATGAAGTGATTATCGTCGGTGGCCCAAATATGATTTCTAAGGCAGCTGAAGATAGGCTAGCTAGAGAAATTGGTGTAGATGTAACCAGACTTGAAGGAGCCAACAGGTATGACACGGCCAACAAGGTTGCTGAAAGTTTAGGTGAAAGCGATACATATATCCTAGCTAACGGTACGGTATTTGCAGACGCCCTGGTAATTTCAGCCTACTCGTCAAGGGAAGAAATTCCAATCCTATTGACTAATGGAAAGAACCTCGACAAGGCAACTGCTCAAAAACTAAAGGGAGCAAGAGAGGTAATCATCGTTGGAGGAGTAAATGCAGTTTCTTCAGAGATTGAAAAAGACCTTAAGGATTCAGTAAATAACGTTAGTAGACTAGGAGGAAGCAACAGATTTGAAACATCTGTAATCATCGCCAAAGCTACCAACACAGACAACCAAGTCTTTGTTATAGCTAGCGGAGCAAACTTTGCTGACTCACTGGTAGGATCAAGTATCTGTGCAAAGTTTGGCGCATCAATAATTCTAACTGATGGAAATACCCTAGTAAATTCAGCTAAGGCCCTGATGAAGAGCCAAGGCGCTACCAACGCAATCGTCTTAGGTGGAAATAACTCAGTTAATCAATCTGTAGTTGTTGAATTAGAGGGAATTTTAAAATAATCAAATATAACCGACCTAAAGGGATTCCACTCTTAAGGTCGGTTTTTTTGTTGGAATAATTAATTTTAGTCTACTCATAGTCCATCCTGTGACCTAAAGTCCTTCTTTATCCTATTAGTCCTTTTCATGTATAATAGAAAGCGAGGTGATAATAATGAAAGTTGGAATTATTGGATTTGGCCATCTGGCAAGGGCTTTTGCCAGTGGTGTAATAGATAAAAAAGTACTCCCAGGTTCAGATATTTACATAAGCTCAAAGACCCAGGCTACTAAGGACTATGCCTTAGAAACCTTTGGCATCGAGAGCTACCCAACCAATACTGAGCTTGTAGAAAATTGCGACCTTATAATCCTATCGGTTAAGCCAGTAGACTCGGCTGGGGTTTTAGCTGAGATAGGTTCTGTACTAGGAGATAAACTCCTCCTGTCCTTTGTGGCTGGCCTTAGACTAGACCTTCAGGGGGAAAATTTAGAAGAAGGAGCCAAGTTAGTCAGAGTCTTTCCCAACGTAGCCATGGGTGTAGGCGAATCCCTGACTACCTATGCGGCCAATGACCAGGTAGGCCCTGGAGACGTCAGTATTGTAGAAGA
>CAZFXW010000112.1:0-2696 GCA_964523385.1 uncultured Peptoniphilaceae bacterium
CCGGGGTTCGAGTTTATACTTGTTCCGTCTGTGGAGAGACAAAGGCAGAAACCATTCCTGCTACCGGTTTGCCGTCTGTCTGCCCCGGCGGCCCGACCTGCCCGGGCTATGCCTTCCGCGACATGCCCGTGCCCACCGATTGGTCGCACGAGGGGCTGGATTACTGCATCTACCGCGGCTACATCGCCGGCACCTCGGCCAGCACCGTCGCGCCGACCGGCGTGTGTACGCGTGCCCAGCTCGTGAGCATCCTCTACCGCATGCAGGGCGAGCCCACGACCGTCAAGGGCTATGAGCTGGCCAAGCTCCGCGCCCCGTTTGACGATGTGCCGCGCGGCCAGTGGTATACCGACGCCATCTGGTGGGCGAAGCTCACGGGCGTCGTCGCCGGCACGAGCGCCACGACCTTTGACCCCAGCGGGGAGATCACGCGCGAGCAGCTCGCCGTCATCCTCTATAACTACACGAAGCAGTTCGCGCCCGGCAGCCTCACGGCGACCGGCTCGCTCGCCGGCTTCCCGGATGCGGGCAGCGTCTCGTCTTGGGCGCGCACGGAGATGGCCTGGGCCGTCGGCAACGGCCTCATCTCCGGCACCGGCAGCGGCAGCGCTGCCTACCTCAGCCCGCAGGGCAGCGCCACGCGCGCACAGGTCGCAGCCATCCTCATGCGCTTTGAGCAGGCGATGGCCTGAGCGCAGACCCGATAAAGCGCAAAAGTCCCGGAAGCGTTTTCGCTTCCGGGACTTCTTTTGCCTGTTTGGTTTACATAATGATTATTGTAAGAGTACAGCCGACCTTTTTCCGGTAGCATGAACGGCGCAAGAGTTTACATAACGCTCATCCCTTGCGCCCGCGCAGCATTGCCGCGATCGTCACGGCGCTGTAGCCGCTCTGCTGCCAGAGATCGTCGGGCACGGTGCCGCCGTTGCGCAGGATGAGCGTGATCTGGCGCCGCGCATCGCTGCGCGCGGCCTTTTCCGCCTTCTCGGCTGCGTCCTTTTCTTCCTTCGCCTTTTTGTCGGCGGCGGCCTTGGCATCGGCCGCGTCCTTGGCCTGCTGCTGCAGCTTGCTGTCCGCGCGGTCGTAGTCCGCGTCGTCCATGTCGAGCAGCGCGGCGATCTGCGCCTTCGTCACGCCGTCGCGGCTGTCGGCCGCGTCGAGCAGACTGTCGATGGCGCTCAGGCGCGTCTTGCGCTCGCCGCTGTAGCGCTCGTAGGCGAGCTGCGCCAGCTCCGGCAGCTTGCCCGCGAGCATCGCGCGGTAGTATCCGCCCGCCTGCTGCGATGCCGCCACCGCCGCCGTCGAGGCCTGCCCGCCCGTCAGCGCGGCCGCTGCGCCGAGGGCGTTGGCCGCCGCGAGATCGGCCTGCCGCTCGTACTGCTGCCGGTAGGCGGCGTAGAGCTGGTCCGATGCCGGGTCGTAGTTGAATTCCTCGCCGAGCAGCGCGTCGAGCATCTGGTCGATGCGGCTGCGCTGTGCGGTCGTGTCGCGCTCGGTCAGCAGCGACTCCGCCTCGCGGCGGTGCGTATCGTCGTAGTCCGGCACGTCCTCGAGGGGCAGATACTGCGCATAGTCGTTCGTCTGCTCCTGATCGGCCATGCCCTCGCCGCGGATCTTCGCGTTGCGCTGCTGCTCGTAGATGGCAGCGGACGCATGGTCGCCGCGCTGCGCCGCCTGCTCCATGAGCGCGGCGTAGTCGGTGTCCTTGTCGTATTTGTATTTTGTGGCCATAAGGTCTCCTTTCCTCAGTGCTGCGGCCCGGCGGCGGTCTCCGTGCGCGTGAGCGACAGCAGCCGCCACGCCCCCGTGCCCGTCAGCCGCAGGCGAAAGTGGTCGCACCGGCGTGGCAGCACCGGCAGCGTGACGGAGCGCTTCGCGCCCGCCGTCACGGTCGCGAGCGTGTGCCACACGCCGTCGGAGTCGTACTGCACCGCCGCCGTCACGCTTGCGCCAGCGTCCGCCTCCAGCCGCAGCTGCACGTGCAGCAGGCGCTTGCAGTCCGGGCTGCCGCTGACGAAATCGCCCGTTTCGAGCATGCTCTCCAGCTGCGCCGTGCTGCCGGTGCCGAAGCGCCAGACGCCGCTCGTGTCCTGCGCATAGAGCGCGCCGTCGCTGCGGGCAAACCCGCGCGCGTGGAAGGCGTCCTCACGGCTCCACAGGCCGCTGCGCGTGTCGTATACGAACAGGTGCCAGGCATTGCCGCTGTCATGCGCCGAGAGATACCAGCGCGTGCCGTCCGTACCCGCCACGCCGGCCGTGAGCGTGCGCCCGAGCGCGTCGCCGATGCGCACCGGCCGTCCGCCGGCCGTGCGTGCCGGCCCGGCGGGGGAGAGATAGTAGAGCGATTCCGCCGCCGTCACGAGCGTGCGGCCGGAGTTTTTCTCCGCGCCGAGCGCCGCCGAGGCGACGAGCTGGAAGTTGTCCGGCTTCGTTCCGTACAGCCGCCAGAGCCCGTCCGGCTTGAGAAATACCACGCCGCTGCCCGTGGCCGCGCAGCCGGAAAAATCGCCCGGCGTGCCGACGTCCACGCTCCATGCCGCCGTGGCGACCGTGCCGTTGTCGTCCGCCTCGTACCAGTACCAGCTCAGCGGGTCGCCGAGCTTTGTACACCAGACGGTGTCGTTCGCGCAGGCCCAGATGCGGTTGCCGTACGTGCATGCGTGCATCGCCATGGGCATGCGCCGCGTGACCGTGAT
>CAZFXW010000113.1:0-2580 GCA_964523385.1 uncultured Peptoniphilaceae bacterium
TCCTTTGGCAAGAATCACTATTAATCTTTCTCCTGCGTCTTTAAAGAAAGAAGGTTCCCAACTAGACTTATCTATAGCTATCGGCATACTAGATGCTAATGGAATAATTATTCCTGAAATAGATCAGGGGTTGATTTTCTTAGGAGAACTTTCCTTAGATGGAAGGCTAGTGGCTTTTGAAGGTGCCTTGCCTATGATAATAGCAATGAGAAGTAAGGGGTACGACAAGTTTATTATCCCTGCTGGAAATACCAAGGAGTGCTCCCTAGTTAAAGACGTTAACCTTTACCCAGCCTCATGCCTTGAAGATGTGATTGACCACTTAAACGAAGATAGACTTATCGAAGAATTCGTATCAAGAGATTTATCTTTAAAGGTCGAAAGCCATTATGATGTAGATTTTTCAGATATTAAAGGTCAGTCTAATCTGAAGAGGGCTTTGGAAATTGCGGCGGCAGGGGGACATAATATTTTGATAATCGGGCCACCTGGTTCGGGAAAGTCGATGGCTTCTAAGCGGCTACCATCGATAATGCCGGATTTGACATTTGAAGAAGCTATTGAATGTACGAAAATCTATTCTATTTCTGGACTTTTAGGGGATCAGGGCTTAGTCGAGCAGCGACCCTTTAGGTCTCCTCATCACACTTCTTCAGCGATATCACTAATAGGAGGCGGGACAATACCAAAGCCTGGTGAAGTTAGTCTATCCCATAATGGAGTTCTATTACTCGATGAACTACCAGAGTTTTCAAAGTCAGTTCTAGAGGTTTTAAGGCAACCAATGGAGGATGGAGTAGTTACTATATCTAGGGCCAATGCATCGCTGACCTACCCTGCGAGGTTTTTGCTCATAGGGGCGATGAATCCCTGTCCCTGTGGCTATTATGGAAGTCAAACGAATGAGTGTATCTGTAGCCATGCTCAGATAAGCCGTTACCTTGGGAAGATATCAGGTCCATTATTAGATAGATTTGATATTCATATGGAAGTAAAGCCTGTAGAGTACAAGGACTTAACTGATGAATCTAGAGGCGATTGCTCAGAAACAATAAGGGCTAGAGTAAACAAGGCTAGGCATATCCAAATAGAAAGATACAAGTCAGAGGGTATAAATACCAATGATCAATTAGGGTCTAGGCAAGTCGAGAAGTATATAAAAATTTCTTCTGAGGTTGAGGGTATTATGGAAATAGCCTTTGAAAAGCATGGTTTTTCTGCCAGATCTTATAATAAAATCCTGAAGCTAGCTAGGACTATCGCAGATTTAGGGGAAGAAAGAGATGTAAAAGCTAAGCACATCTTAGAAGCTATTAGATATAGGTCATTAGAAGGTAAGTATTGGGAGTAGGTAGGAAAGGGAAATATTATGAGAGAAAAGTTGCTTGAGCTAAACGCCTATGGCCTTTATTTTGATGATATTAACTATCTTATTCAAAACTTCTCAGACTTAGATATTGAGGCGATAGAAAGAGAAGTTTCTACCAACACAACTTGTGATAAAAGGATAAGAAAGAAGATAAGAGAGGGCAGGAGGCAAGTTGATATAGAACAATATCAGTCCTATATGGAACAGCACAGTATACAATATACTACAATTTTTGACAAAGATTATCCTGGCCAGCTTCTAGATTTAGAGGATAGGCCACCTCTCTTATACTATAAAGGCAAACTTTCCGATAGGCCTGGAATCGCCGTAGTTGGCTCTAGAAAGTGTACCGACTACGGTTATTGGGCATGCGAGAAGATTATCAGAGACCTATCATCCTATGGTATTAATATAATCTCAGGCTTGGCTTTAGGGATAGATAAGGCAGCCCATCAGGCTGCATTAAAATACAACCTACCAACTACAGCTGTTTTAGGTTCAGGGGTGGACCTATGTTATCCATCGGTAAATCAAGGTATATATGATAAGATTCTAGAAGCGGGCGGGGCTATTATTTCTGAATTAAGGCTTCAAAGTCCTCCTTTGCCTTTTCACTTTCCAATGAGAAATAGGATTGTATCAGGACTATCTATGGGGGTTTTAGTAATTGAGGCCAAAGAGAAGTCGGGAACTTTAATCACAGCATCTCAAGCGGCCCAGCAAGGGAGAGAAGTTTTTTGCATACCTGGAAATATTAATTCAATATATAGTAGAGGTACCAACGCTCTTATCAGAGATGGGGCAAAGCTCACCACATCAGGAGAGGATATTGGCCAAGAGATTTTTATACTTCAGGAGTTAAAGAAAAATATGGAGAAAATCTCTAAGGATATAAGCAATCTGTCCGATGAAGAGACAGAGGTTTACAGGTTAATAATTTCTAAGACTTTGACCACTGATCAGATTATAAATGCCCTAGACAGGGATACGGCAGATGTGATGGCGACTCTAACAATGTTAGAGTTAAAAGCCATGGTAGAAGAAGTAGATGGACATTGGCAAGTATTCGATTAATAGGAGAATAAGGTGGATCCTTCCTTAGTTTTAGCAGGAAAATTCATCGATTTACCTCCATGAAGACTTATGATATGCTTATGGGAGAAAATGAGAATGTTAAGAGGAGAGATGATAGTTAAATGAAACAGTCGATT
>CAZFXW010000114.1:0-2530 GCA_964523385.1 uncultured Peptoniphilaceae bacterium
ACCAGAAGATGCGTGAGTTCTAACGATATCCTTCATTGGAACGGCAAAGAGACCGTTAGGATAGGTGGTCCTAAAATCATCCTTGAAAACAAAGGGAAGTTCCTTTAAATCCTCTAATGACTTAATGTCTTCCGGCTTAACCCCTTGCTCGTCCATCTTTTTTCTATATAAATCTACCTTCTCATAGGCAGTCTTCACTTGCTTCTTTAACTTTTCTAATTGGTCAGCCTCGATATCAACTCGGGCCATAGTTTCTTCCTTGGGTAAAACCATAAAATCCTCCCTTTTCTGCTGTTATAATTAGAATTATACCATACTACCACATAAAAGGAGTAAATTCTAATTGCCTCTTTACCTAATAAATCGATTTCAAATTCTATATATGATAAACTATAGGGAAACTTTGTATAAGGAGAAGATATGAAAAAATACTTTAGCGGAGCAGCACTAATATTTTCCATACTATTTATAGTCAGCTATCTCGTAGATCTATCTGGATTCCCCCTGCCTGTCACTATAATTTCCATGTTTGTCCTCTTTCTTCTACTTAGAGCCGGGATAGTCAAAATCGAAGATTTAAATCCTATAGGACAATTCATGATTGGCCTCTTAGCCATATGCCTAATTCCTCCATCATCGGGAATAATAGACTCTTTTTCCCATATTAAACCCTATTTCTTTAGCTATATAGGAGCCTTAGTAATATCAGTATTTCTAACTATGGGGTCTACAGCCCTAGTAGTGTCTTTTTTGATGAGGAGGTTTTATAATGACTAGTAGTCCAATCTTTGGAGTAACACTAACTATAATTACATACTATATAGGCATAAGACTAAATGAAAAGTGGAACACTCCTATCACCAACCCGATGATAGTTGGAGTTATAGGTGTAGTCCTGGTCCTGGGAGTCCTAGGTATCCCCTACTCAGACTACAACGAAGGAGGTAGATTTTTTACCTTCCTCCTAAGCCCAGTCACAGTCTGCCTAATTGTCCCCTTCTACCACAACTACGAAACCTTTATCACCTATAGGGTGCCTATAATAGCAGGTTCCTTCGTAGGAGCAGTAGTGGGTATATTTTCAATTTACTTCTTTGGCAAGTTCTTCCAATGGCCAGACCTTGTTTTAATTTCAGTTCTGCCAAAATCCGTTACATCTGCTATAGCTATGCCAGTTTCTGTGGCTGCCGGAGGAGACGCAGCCCTGACAGCTGCTTCAACAGCTATAACAGGTATGGGAGGTTTTGTCCTTTCAGACCTAATCCTTAAGTCTACCAAAGTAAAAGAAGATGTAGCCAAGGGAGCTGCTCTAGGGACAGCTACCCACGCATCTGGAGTTACAAAAGCTCTTTCTATATCAGAAAAAGCAGGGGCCATTGCCAGTCTCTGCCTGGTCCTGACAGCTCTAATAACCGCCATCCTCTATCAATTTGTAATCCTCTTGGTGTAAGAAGATTAAAAGAAAATAGTGGGACAAAAAGAACCGTCCCCTGTGTCCCAAATAAAAAACCCTCTAGATATCTAGAGGGTTTGCTTATGTCTTAAATTTTATCTGCAATTAGCTGGGCAACTTCAGCTGTTCCTACCTTTTCGCCACCTTCTAAATCTGCTGTTCTGTAACCTTCTTCAAGAACGGTGTTAACCGCTTCTTCAATAGCCCTAGCTTCTTCTGTCATTCCAAAAGAATACTCTAGCATCATGGCCGCTGAAAGGATGGTTCCAATCGGGTTAGCTATATTTTGACCTGCAATCGATGGAGCTGAACCGTGGATTGGCTCGTACATATGGACTCCCCTAGTTCCTAAAGATGCTGATGGCAGCATACCTATAGAACCGGTAATCATTGAAGCCTCATCTGACAGGATATCTCCAAAGATGTTATTGGTAAGTATAACATCAAACTGGGCTGGGTTGACGATTAACTGCATGGCTGCGTTGTCAACGTATAGAAAATCAAGCTCCACCTCTGGATAATCAGCAGCCATCTCAGTGATTGTCTTCCTCCATAGTTTAGAAGAGTCTAAAACATTGGCCTTGTCTACCAAGGTCACTTTTTTCTTCCTGCCCATGGCAGCTTCAAAAGCCCTAAGTCCAATCCTCTTTATCTCCTCCTCATTGTACTCTTCAGTATCATAGGCAGTAACTACTCCATCTTTGACATAGGTCTCCCTCTTGCCAAAGTAGATTCCACCGATAAGCTCTCTGACAACCATAATGTCTACTCCACCTTCTACTATCCTATCCTTTAGAGGTGAAGCCTCTTTTAATGATGGGTAGATAGTAGCGGGCCTTAGATTACAATAAAGACCCATTTCCTGCCTTAGCTTTAAAAGGCCTCTCTCTGGTCTAATCTCTGGGTCTATGTTGTCCCACTTGTCTCCTCCAACTGCCCCTAGGATTATAGCATCTGCCTTTTTACAAATCTCCAGAGTGTCCTCTGTAAGTGGCACGCCCTCGTTGTCGATGGCGTCTCCTCCGATTCTCAGCTCTTGGTACTCAAACTCTCTACCAAATTTTTCTGAAACCTTCT